>NC_004719.1 GCF_000009765.2 Streptomyces avermitilis MA-4680 = NBRC 14893 | reverse complement strand
CCCGCGGAGCGGGTACCACATCGCTGCGCGATGTGCAAGGGGGGCGGTCGCTGCGCTCCCGCTGCCCACGCATCGCGTGGGCGGATCCCTGCGCTGCGCTCCGGGATCCGGTGGGGCCGGCCGCTGCGCGACCGGCGCAGCGCGCGGTGCGCGCTCGCCCGCTGAGGGGGTGTCACGTGCGGCTAGTTAGGCCTCCAGTTGGGGAGTTGGGGAGTCCTGCGGACTCTGGGCGGGTCCGCTGCGCTCCCCCGCCTGACGGTCCTTCCGGCTGCGCCTCCAGAACCGTTGGGGCCCGCTGGCGCGGGCCGGGCTGGCTACGAGGGGTGGGGGTCGCTCGTTCGTGTGGGTTCCAGTGTACCGCGTGCATCAGGTTGATGCAGCATGTACCGTTGGAGGAAACACGGGACACCCCCCAACCACCCGGGCGGGGCGCAAGATGAGCCGTCAGGAAAAGGGAAATCGTATGTGGAGTGCTCAGGATGTGGCACGTGATCAGGTCCGCCGCCAAGCAAATGGTCTGGCTATCGCTGCCGTTGCGGAGAAGGTAGCGGAGGCCCTGTCCGCGAGTGTGAGACAGCTGAGCACTTGCGGCGGGGCGGTTCCTTCTCCGAGTTCGGGATGGACCCGGAGCGGCTGGCTGACACTTGGGCGGCCAAGCACGCTGAGTGGCGGCGCGTCAGAGACTCGATGACTGAGGCCGGTTGGGGCGTGTACGAGCCGGAGCGGGACGCTCAGGGTTCGGAGTGGGCCCGGGATCGCGAAGATCGGCGTGCGGGTGCTCTTGCGGCAGGGGCGGCCTTCGAGGCGCGGCGGCGGGAGGGGCCGGACGAGTTGCAGGCGGAGTTGTGGTTGTCCGCCGGACCCGGTCGGCGGATCCGGGCGGTGGCCGACCTGAGCGGGCTGCAGCCCGCTCAAATCCTGGCGCAGCTCGCCGAACGGGTTGTGGTGAGCGAGGACGGTACGGTGTCTGTCCCGCCCTTCATGCCGTCCCGGTGATTTTCCGAAACGGTCAGAAAGCGAGCTAGGGGAGGATCAGGAAATGCCGGGTATTCAGCTTCGAGAACATCAGGTGGATCAGAAGGCAAGTTTCCGTAAGTGGGTGGGATTCCCTGCAAGGTCATCTGTGCCCCCTCAGGGGGCGCGGGGCACGATCGTGTCCGCGACCGGATCGGGGAAGACTTTCACGGCCGCTGCGTGCGCGCTGGAGTGCTTCTCAGGCGGCCGGATCCTCGTCACGGTCCCGACCTTGGACCTGCTCGTACAGACCGCCCAGGCGTGGCGCCTGGTGGGTCATCGCTCGCCCATGGTGGCGGTGTGCTCGCTGGAGAACGACCCGGTGCTGAACGAGTTGGGAGTGCGCACCACCACCAATCCGATCCAACTCGCCCTGTGGGCAGGGGCGGGGACCGTGGTCGTGTTCGCCACGTACGCCTCCCTGGTGGACCGCGAGGACTTCGACGACCCGATGGGTCAGCGGAAGGTTCGCGGGCCGCTGGAGGCTGCTCTGGCGGGCGGAGAGCGGCTCTACGGGCAGCAGATGGCAGGCTTCGACCTCGCGATCGTGGATGAGGCCCACGGAACCACTGGTGATCTTGGTAGGCCGTGGGCGGCGATCCATGACAACGCCCGCATCCCGGCCGACTTCCGGCTGTACCTGACTGCGACCCCGCGCATCCTGGCTTCGCCCCGGCCGCAGAAGGGCGCGGACGGCCAGGAGCTGGAGATCGCGTCGATGGGCCAGGAATCGGAAACCTACGGCCCGTGGCTTGCCGAGCTCGGGCTGAGCGAGAGCATCGAGCGGGGCATCCTGGCGGGTTTCGAGATTGACGTGCTGGAGATCCGCGACCCCTCACCGGTCCTCGGGGAGTCGGAGGAGGCGCAGCGGGGCCGACGCCTCGCTTTGTTGCAGACGGCGCTCCTGGAGCACGCGGCGGCGTACAACCTGCGCACGGTGATGACGTTCCACCAGAAGGTGGAGGAAGCGGCGGCCTTCGCGGAGCAGTTGCCGAAGACGGCCGCGGAGCTGTACGTGAACGACGCCTCCGACGAGGACCTGGCGGCCGCGGGCCGGCTCCCCGCGTCGTCGATCGACGCGGAGTTCTACGAGCTGGAGACCGGACGGCACGTCCCGCCGAACCGCGTCTGGGCGGCGTGGCTGTGCGGCGACCACCTCGTAGCCGAGCGGCGCGAGGTGCTGCGGCAGTTCGCCAACGGCATCGACGCGGCCGGCCGCCGGGTACACCGCGCGTTCCTCGCGAGCTGTCGCGTGCTCGGGGAAGGCGTGGACATCACCGGCGAGCGGGGAGTCGAGGCCGTGTGCTTCGCCGACACCCGCGGCTCCCAGGTCGAGATCGTGCAGAACATCGGCCGGGCCCTGCGACTCAACCGCGACGGCACCACGAAGATCGCGCGGATCATCGTGCCCGTCTTCCTGGAGCCCGGCGAGGACCCGACCGACATGGTCGCCTCCGCCTCGTTCCGCCCCCTTGTAGCCGTCCTTCAGGGCCTGCGCTCGCACGATGAACGACTCGTCGAGCAGCTCGCCTCCCGCGCACTCACCAGCGGACAGCGCAAGGTGCACATCCGGCACGATGAAGAAGGGCGGATCGTCGGGGCCGACGGCGACGGCGAGGACCAGGAGCAGGACGACACCGACGCCGCTGCCGAGTCGGCCCTGCTCCACTTCTCCTCTCCCAGGGACGCGTCGACCATCGCGGCCTTCCTCCGCACCCGGGTCTACCGGCCGGAGTCCCTGGTGTGGCTGGAGGGCTACCAGGCCCTGCTGCGCTGGCGGGCGGAGAACGAGATCACCGGGCTCTGCGCCGTGCCCTACGACGTTGAGGTCGAAGTGGGGGTGACGAAGGCGTTTCCGCTTGGGCGATGGGTCCACCAGCAGCGGAAGGCGCTGCGGGCCGGGGAACTAGAGGAGCGGCGCAAGACCCTGCTGGACGCGCCCGAGGCCGGGATGGTGTGGGAGCCCGGCGAGGAAGCCTGGGAAAACAAGCTCGCCGCGCTGCGCTCCTACCGGCAGGCCACCGGGCACCTCGCGCCCCGGCAAGACGCCGTGTGGGGCGAGGACGACGAGATGGTGCCCATCGGGCAGCACACGGCCAACCTCCGCCGCAAGGGCGGCCTCGGGAAGGACCCGGAGCGAGCAGCGGAACGCGCGCAGCAACTGACGGCGATCGACCCGGACTGGAACTGCCCCTGGCCGCTCGACTGGCAACGCCACTACCGCGTCCTCGCCGACCTGGTCGAAGCCGACGGCCACCTGCCCGAGATCGCCCCCGGCGTACTGATGGACGGCGACGACATCGGCCGGTGGCTGGAGCGGCAATCCCAACCGGGCGCCTGGGCGCAGCTGTCCACCGAACAGCAGGAGCGGCTGTCCCAGCTGGGCGTGAAGCCCATCCAGGCGCCGTCTCCCGCCCCGTCAGCCACGCGTGCGACGAAGAGCCCGAGCAAGGCGCAGCAAGCGTTCCAGCGGGGCCTGGTGGCCCTCGCACAGTGGGTGGAGCGGGAAGGCGCCCACCGGCCTGTACCGCGCGGCCACGCTGAAGGGATCACGGTCGACGGCGAGACAGAGCCGGTGGCCGTGAAGCTGGGCGTATGGACATCGAACACCAAATCGAGGCGCGACAAACTCACCCAGGAACAGCTCGACGCACTACGAAAACTGGGCATCGAATGGGCGTGACATCGCCCTCCGGCCGATCATTGAACCGGCCGGAGGCGATCTGGGCGCCAGGATCATCCGCTCACAGTCGGTGACGTCAGACGCCCTTCTTAACCCCTATAGCGCTCCAGAGTTCTGGGAATGGCGCCACCATTCGGCCCTTGAGGAAATCCGCCCCCAGCGTTCCGGCCGTTCCCTCCTTCTTTTCGCCTACGACCAGGCGCATATTCTGATAGTGGCTCCATGCCCAGCTTTCGTATGCCGTAGCCACCCCCAGCAGCGCGTGAGCGACTTCGTAGAGCGGGCTTGCGGGCGACCGAAGGACTACGGGGATGCTGGTCCCGTGGCCCGCTACGGCATTTATGAACTGCTTGTAGATGGGGCTCTCGGTGCCCTCCAGCCCAAGGAAGTGCCGGACGCGTGCGAAGCTTGCGGACTGTGCTCCAGAGGCAGGGGCAAGCAAGTCGCGGAATTCTTCAAATCTCTCTTGGGTGAAGTATGGAGGCCGGAGGAGGTTGAGTTTCGCCTCCATGCCCTTGATGATTCCAGCCGTGCGATCGAGGTGGAATCGAGCCTTCTGCACATCAGTCTGCGGCTTCAGGAAGTCGACAGCGCAGTGCATGTCGGTGAGGACCTGAGCAAGGCTCAGCTCGCTCTCCATGTGGATCCTCTTGAAGTGCAGCTCGTCTGCCTTTGCCGAAGCTCCGGCCGCATCTGCCGAAACCACGAAGCCCAGATCAAGGATCTGATCAGCTCCTACGTACTCGCTATACCGAGACATGGGGGTAGCCGTCCTACTGGTATCAGCCGCTACCCCGGGCTGCTCCCCGCAGCCTCGCTGGTTCCCCCCTGCTGGGCGGGGCCTTTCGAAGATCACGCCTTGCCGTCGCGGATTCCGGCATACGCCATCTAGCTCACATAGTGCCCCGGACCACTCGAGCATGGGAACCCCCTCACTGTGACGACGCTTGAACCGGGCGGACACGCCAGAACACAGAGGGACCCCGGGGCGTCATCGCTGACTCCCGGAGTCTCGTGCTGGCACCGCTCACCTAGGGTCGCCCCGCTGCAAAAGCTTTGGTGCTACGCGTCCTCCGCAGTCCCGGACGTAAGGGCTCCCGCCCAGGTCAAGGGTGCAACGTGCTCGGTGTTTCACTGCCCGTGCTGCTGTTGGACGCTGCCGCGCCGTTCTGGCCGTCCTCGGCGAGGGCCTCCGGGATGAAGCGGGAGTAGCTCTCGCGTAGGTGCTGCGTGACGCGGTCGTCGGTGGCCTCGTAGTTCAGCTGACGCTGGAAGAACAGCAGTTTCTTCTCCGCCGTATCCAGGATCTCGCCCCAACTCTTGACCCAGACTTCATAGTCGTGGTGGTCGTCGGCGAGGCCCTCCGGTTTGTCCTTCTGCCGAATGTCGCGAAGGATCTTGTCCGAGTAATCGTAGGTGATCAGGTAGAAGCGCCATTTGCAGTCGACGCCGCTGTACTGCGGGTCGTCGACGATGGCCCGGGCATAGCCCTTGATCTGGTCGAGTTCCTTCTTTCCGACTCGGACGGTGGGGCGCTTGAGCTCGATGATGAGCCGTTCAGTGGAGCTGTCGTCGCGTCGGCTGCGGAACAGCAGGACGTCCACCCGGCCGCTGCGTCCGTCCGGCTGCGTGACGGGCTCGAGCTGGTTCTCCAGGACGACGTCCTCACCAAGCTGGTCTTCCAAGTGGGCTTGGAGCACGTTGGTGAGCCCGACTTCGTTCATGGCCATGTTCCAGTCCTCACCGAACAGCCAAAGGTTCTTGGCAATCATGGGGTGAAGCTGGTCGACTTCACGCAAGTCTTTGCGGAGCTGAGGGTCGGCGAGGATCTTCCGCAACGCGCCGATGAAGTTCAGGCGGTTGGTGACAGTGGTAGCGGCCTCGATGACATGGGTCAGGTCAGTGCTGTCCAAGAGATTCTTCAAATGCCGGCGGTCTTCGTCGCTGAGCGCGAGGACCTTTGCCAGGATGGTGTGGAGGTCGCCCGGACTGCTTTCCAGCGCAGTCTGGATGAGACTCACGGAAAGCTGGCGGGCTGCGCCCTTGACCGGGAGGGCGTCGCGGGCGACGGTCACCACGACGTCGAAGGTCTGGCGCTCGATCGCCTGTGTACCGCTGGCGGACGGCCCCGAGTAGGGATAGATGCCTTCGTCCTTCAGCTGCCGTACCACCGCTGCGGAAATCTGGGCGCCCCGGAGGGCCAGGTGTTTCTGGACGGCCTTGGCGGCCACGTCCAAGAGACCGCCGTGGGACATGGGCAGGCCGTGCAGGTCGTCAACGGAGATGTCGTTGAACAGGCTGGACCGCAGGTAGGGCGTGAAGCTGACGATGCTGTCGGTCCACTCCCGGCCCTGTTCATACAGAGCAATACCGTCGGCGTTGCAGATGAGCATCCTGCGGTCGCTCATCCGCTGGTTCCACTCCACGAAGGTCACGACGGGGGCCGGGTCCTCCTGGGTGTACTCCTCTGGCAGGTCCAGCCGCAGGTCGATGGGTTCGCCGACGATGATGTCGCTGGGGTCCAGCCGCTTGCCGTCGAACGTCACGGAAACGTCGGGGTAGGCCCTGAGGTAGAACGCCAGCTTCGCGGTGAGGTTCGCAGCAGCATCCTGGCGCTCCAGGCCTCGCAGTGGCTTCCCCTGGGGTACATCGATCCGGACCGTGGTGCCGGTCTTATCGCGGGCGGGCTCCGTCTCTACGACCCGCCAGATGGTGGCGTGGTCGGCGTCGCCATTGATCCGGACCCCGACAAGCTCGCCTTCGACCTCAGCGACCGACTCCCACGTGAGCCGGTCGCCCAGGGCGAAGGCGTACAGGCGCCCCTCGCCGTTACGGCCGTGCAGGATGCGCGTGTTGCCTTCGGTGTGCGTCTTGCCGGTCTTCCAGGTTTCGCCATATCCCGCGAACGCGGCGCGGGCCCGATCCGTCGTCATGCCGTGACCGTTGTCGGTCACCACGATCTGGGTAATGGCGTCCCAGTCACGACGCAGTTCGACGTCGACCAGCGTCGCGTTCGCGTCCAGAGCGTTCCACACCAGCTCTGCGACGGCAGCGATCTGGGGCTTCTTCTTGAACTGAAGGATCTTGCCCTCGCCGACCGACAGCTGGAACTCTGCCTCGTGCGGCCCCGCTTGCGATGGCACGGCGACGCTCGCCACCCCTACCCCAACTCCGCTGCGGGAAGGGCCTTCTGTGTCGTGTTCCCCCGTAGGCATGCGCAGACCGTACCCGTTACGCACGCTTAGTTACATATCGCGTACGCGAGGCGGGTTCTGACTCTGACAGCCGTTGCTTCAGACCGGACACCTGATCCGCAGCGCAATCGGGAGTCCGTGGTCGGGTACGACTACCAGGCCGACCGCTGCTGGCCGCAGCCACCCAGGTGGCGTACCCGACCGAGTGAAGGCATGCGGTGTGACGTGGACGCTGCCGGAGCCGATGCTGACCGCTACCGTGCCCGGGCCCGATCTGCGGCCGCCGCCAGATCGCGGGTAGTCAGAGGTGTTTCACCGATGCCCAGCCGCGGTCGCCGTTCTCGGTCTCCGCCAGTTCGCCGAACTGAGCGATGTCCCAATGAACAAGTCGGTCATGCAAGGCTTGAAGGCGGTGGGCCAGCTCCCAGACTGCATCGCTGTCCGTGTGCGCAATCTCGGGTCGCGTCATGCCGTGGGCGCCCTTCAGGGTCAGCCAGGACTGAACCTCATGATCAAATTGCCAGTAGCCGTGCAGAAACCGGTTACGGAGCCGGAAGCCTTCCTCTGCTAGGTCAAGGTCGCGCACGAGCGACGCGCGGCGCGTTGCAGGAACTGCTGAGTCACCGAGCTGCTCCAGTGCACTCCTGCACTGCTTGATCAGAGCCCCGCCGGTGGCGGTGGCCTGCGCGGTGTAGGCCTTGGCGACCTTGGCGAGATGAACGTAGATCCCATGCAGGACGTACTCGACTGCTGCCGCTTCGCGAGCAACGAGACCCAGTCCCACTGTGATCGCAAGTTCTTCTTCATCCATCCCGTCGATCAAGCCAGGGATGGGGGGCTCGAACCCAGGCAAGGTGGGCATGGGGTGCTGAGGCTCTTGCATGGGGACTCCGGAAGCGCGGCTGATACGGCCTGTTACTGACTCGCAGAGCGACTGAAGGGTTGTACAGCGCATGCGGAGCCCCACCGCCTCAGACACTGGAGGCTCAGCCCCGACCACGGCAGGTCATAGGGCCCTGCCGAAGATGCGCTGCCTAAGCCGCGATCACATCCCGCACGGCCAGCGCCTGATCCCACGCGCCGTGTACTCGCCGCTGGGGCGGTGCCAGCCGCGGACCATGCGGCCGACCAGCTCCATCTCCCCAACGTCCTAGGGGGGAGGACCCGCGCACCCTCGCGGCCAACACCCGGACCACCGCCGAAGGCCGGTATGCCGGCACGGGGCCCGGGTGGCAGGCCGGAGTCGAATGGACACTGCTATGGATCGAGAACACCGCCAGCCAGCTGACCGAGGGCAGGTCGTAACAGGCAGGACAGCATCGGAGTTCTTGGTGGAAGGGATCCGGTGTGACGTGGACGCTGCCGGAGCCGATGCTGAGCACTCCCGTACCCAAGCCTGAACTGCGGCCGGGCTGGGCGGGCGAGCCGAAGTGGGACGGGTTCCGGGCAGGGGTCTCCGTCAACGCGGGCCGGGTGGTGCTGCGCTCCAGGCGGGGCACGGAAATGGGGCCGGCGTTCCCGGAGGTTGTGGCCGGGGCTGTGCAGCTGTCGGAAGCGACCGCGCTGGACGGCGAGCTGGTCGTATGGGACGCCGCGGGCCGCCTCGCGTTCGAGCGGTTGCAGAACCGGCTTGCCCGGCGCGGTGCCGGGGCGGCCCGGGCCGCGGAGGAGTGGCCGGCCCACTTCGTCGCGTTCGATCTGCTACGGCTGTCCGGGACGGACACGACCAGGTGGCCGTACCAGCGGCGCAGGGCCGCGCTGGAGTCTGTGTTCGCCTCCCGCCGGCTGTCGGCGCCGTGGGCGCTGTGCCCGTCGACCACCGAGGCTGATGTCGTGCGCGAGTGGCTGACGTGGGCGTCGGTCGGCATGGAGGGGGTGGTCTTCAAGAGGTTGGACGACGCCTACCGCCCGTCGGTGAGGGGCTGGCAGAAATACAAGGTCCGCGAGACGAGCGAGGCGATCGTCGGCGCGGTCACCGGCTCCCCGGCCTCTCCCCGCACGCTGCTGCTCGGCAGGTACGACGACCAAGGCCGCCTTCAGTACGTCGGCCGCACCACCACCCTCGCCCGGACGGCAGGTGCTGCGGTCGCCGGCCTGCTCGCTCCGGCGCGGCGCGGTCATCCCTGGACGGGCTGGTCTTTCTCCGCCGGGTGGGGCACCAGGGAGACGCTGAACGTCACGCTGGTAGAACCCGAGCTGGTGGCGGAAGTCGGCGTCGACGTCGCCCGTGACACCTCCGGCCGGTGGCGCCACCCCGCACGCTGGCACCGCGCCCGCCCCGACCTCTCCCCCGCCGACATCCCCCACCTGACATCGCCGCTCTGACTGCGGCGCAGCGCGGCGGCCCCGGCCGACGCGCGAGGAGCACTGGCGGCGCCCAATCCCCTCGCCCGCCGCCCGACACTTGTCCCACCCACCCACCTTCCTTGTTTTTCCTGCTGTGGGGCGTGGTCCGGGGGCGTAGAGGGGATGTCGGCCTCCCGACCACGGCCGGACTGGTGTGGTGACCTGCGGGTTCTCGGGCAGGCGCGGGAGTGGGTGAGGACGGTTGTCGGCCGGGTTGTCGGAGGGGATTTGGGCCTGGTCCACGGAGGCGTTGTCGCTTCGTGACCGTGGTCGGGCCTTCATGGTCGGGGTTTTGGTGGGGGCCGGCTGCTGCTGTGACCGGTACGCGCGGCGCCCGGCAAGGACGGTGCCGCACCGGACGGGAAGCGAGCGGATCCGTGATGATCGGCGTGGAGGTGGGCAGCGGGGACCGGCTGGCGCTGGGCGTGCTGTCGCAGTACCGGATGGCCACCACCGAGCAGATGCACCGGGTGATCGCCCCGTCGGTGCGCATCGAGCAGACGAGGCGCAGGCTGGCCAGACTGCGCGGGGAGGGGCTTGTCGACCGCATCACCTTGCCGCAGGCAGGGCGGACCCGGGTGTGGTTCCCCACCGCGTACGGCGTGCAACTCGTATCCGAGTGGCCCGAGATGCGCGGGCACCGGCCCTCCAGGACGGTGTCCGATCCGACGGCCGTGCGGCTGAAGGCCGGCCACACGCTGACCGTGGCCGAGACCGCGCTCGCCTTCCTCGAGGACGCCCGACGTCACGGCGACCTGTTCCGGCCGCTGGACTGGATTCCCGAGGTCCACCACCCGATCGGGAGTGGCGAGGCCGTCATCCCCGACGCGCTCCTGTACTACCGGCGCGGCCCCGCAGGCGGCGACAACGGGTCGATGCTGCGGGCGTTCGTGGAAGTCGACCGGGCCACCATGGGCCCCGAACGCCTCGCCGCCAAGCTGCCCGCGTACGAGCGCCTCTACCGCTACGTGCCCGCGGTCTCGGGGCGCCGGCCGACCCTCCAGGAGCCGACGCTGGAGGAGTGGCGGCGGCGCTATCCGCTCTTCCCGCGCGTCCTGTTCGTCCTGGACGGCACCGGACCCGCCGGTGTCGAGAACCGGATCAACGCCCTGCGCTCGGGGTCCAGGCTGCTGATGCCGTCCGGCTTCCTGCACGACGTCCCGGTCCTCGTGGCGCCACTGGCCGACCTGCTCCAGCACGGCCCCTCCGCACCCGTATGGCGCCCCGTCCACGACCCCGACCAGCGAGTCCACTGGACCGGGTCAGCGCGTCCACAGACGTAACGCGCTGACCACACGGCTCGCTCAGCCCTACGTGCAGGCTGAACGAGTCGACTTCATATGGCCGTGTTCACCGTTTTGCGGTTTCTCCCACCTGCTGGTGCGCTGTCTTGCTGGTCTCGGCAGGGGAAGGTCCGGCGAGGGGGCGAGCAGCATCGCGGGAGGCATGCTCTCGAGAATCCGGTCGTGCGGGGAGGGTGTTGGTGACGTCGGGCCGGTCGGCAGCCGTGGCGAGCAGGGTGCTGATCCGGCGTGCGAAGTCAGCGCCGGGCGTGGGCAGGTCCATTTCGGGCTGGCGGAGGTAGCCGACGGCGACTGCGGTGGGCACGTATGCCATGAGTTCGGTGACCGCGGCGGAGCGGGGCCGGGCGCTGTATTTCGCCAGGTGGCGCAGGATCCGCAGGATCGTGGTGGTGGAGGTGTTGGTAATCCGGTGGTCGGCCGGGTGCCAGGCGCTGGGGGCTGCTTCTGGACTGGGGGTTGGAGTGTCTTCAGCGGGCGGCCCGGGGGGTGGCTGGACGTCGTCGGTCTGGCGGTGCCACCAGTCGGCTGTGTCGCTTTCTCCCAGGGCCAGGTGGTGGAGGTAGAGGCAGTACGCGGCGGCGGCCTGCCCGGCGCCGGCGGCATACTGCCACCAAAACCGTGCTCCCTCATCGGTGTCGGTCAGCTGCAGCACGCAGGCAAGGACCAGCGCGCTGCGGGGTTGGGGTACCTGGTCGGTGACGAAGTCGGTCACGGCGGTGGCGGGGGTGTGGGTGACGAGGGTTTCGCACAGGGCCCGCAGGTCTTCAGCCGCCGCGTTGGGCTGGCCGGGCTTGTGGGACGGTTCCCCAGCGGGTTGGGTGCCGCGGTCCTTGCGGGGGGAGAAGGGGACGATGTCGCGGGGCACGGTGCGGTGACGGACCAGCAGGGCCCTGGAGAGGATTTCTTCGATGCGACGGGTCATGCGGTTTTCCCTTCGGTCTCGGGCGGGCAGATGACGCTCTCCAGGAAATGGACGGCGTGGCGCTCGTCGGACCGCACAGTGGCCAGCGGGACACCGAGAAGGCCGGAGGCGTCCTCGGGGGTGATCCCGCACAAGCGGCGCAGCACCATGACGTCGAGCTGGTGGTCGGGCAGACGGCTCATCGCCTTGAACAGATCCAACGTTTCCTCGATCTGCTCGGCGCGGTCGGACGCGGCGATCACGGACTGCAGGGCGACGGTGTCAAACGCCGCCCATCCGAGTTCGGGCCGGCCGTCCACGTGCGGCGTCCTGGCCATGACCGTGGCACGCAGGACGTTCCAGGCGAACTTGCGGGTGTCGGGGCTGGCGAGCGCGTCGTTCCAGCACAGCCACAGGATGTCGAAGGTGTCGGACACCGCGGTGTCACGCTCTTCGTCCTCGAGGAAGACCTGCGCGTAGAGGCTGTAGAAGCTCTCCACGAGCTCACGGAAGGCGCGGTGGTCCAACGGCGGAGCCGCATGCGACATGGTCACAGCGGTTTTTTCCGAGCACCGCTCAACCCACTCCCGGCTCTTGTGTGCCTCCAGCGCTGCCTGTCGCCACAGCCGGTACAGGGGCCAGTAAGGCATGTTCAGCTCGCGGGACAGGCTGAAGATGATCTCCCATCGCGGATACAGACCGATCCCGCGCAGCAGTTCGGAGATCTTCGACTTGGCGAGCCGCACCCGGGCGCTGAGCTCGCTCAGGGTGAGCCCGCTGGTCAGGTAGGTCTCGCGCATCGGTCCCAGCCAGGCACGGTGGGCGCTGCTGAGTTCTTCCGCGATCGGCCCGAGCTTGCGGCCGGGCCGGGCGGGTGCCGGGCGCAGAGGTGGTGGTGCGGGTGGCTCGAAGGGCGTGGTCACGGGGCGCTGCCCTCCTTGTCCGGGACCGCCGCGACGCGGTGTCCTGAGGCCGGCGCGGTCTGCTGTCGTGCCGCGAGAGCGATCTGGTGCACCGTCAGCCCGAGGGCCGGGGCGAGTGTGGCGATCGCGGCCACCTGGCCGATCGCTACCATCACCACGCTCCAGGCGAATACGGTCACCGTGGCCGTGATGATCAGGACCTGCTTGGTCATCGAACTCCTTCAGGGTCGGCCGATGCCCGGGCGGCCCATCCGGAAGCCGCCAGGGGTCCCCGGAAGGCGGGTGCCGAGGCCGCCGCCGGGGAGGTCAATCAGCATGGCCACAGAAGGAGTTGCTACGCCACGTGATCGCGAATTCACGGAACAATGACAGTCACGGGACGGCACCCGGGCGAGCACACCTGACCATTCCGGCGCAGGTAGCGCCCAGTACGGGGTGCCGCAGAGTGGAAGTTCCCGGTTTTCCTTGCAATCGGGCCGCCCACCCCCGTCAATGGAAGCAGGACACCCCTGGTGTCGGCCTTCCATCCGGAAGGGCCTGCTCCCGTGCCGAGAACAATGGGGAGCGAGCATCTGGCTCTCGCCTGGCCGCTGTTGGAGGCCAGGCGAGAGCCGAAACAGTCCGTCAGGACAGCAGGACGGTAACCCGCGGCACTGACACTCCCCCAGACACCGGGGCGACCACCGCGAAATCCGGGATATCCACAGGCCCGAACGTGATCGGCAGTTCCTCCGTACGCTGCTGCCCGAGTCGATCACACGGGGGTGTGCGGGATGCGGTATGGCGTGGTGGTGGAGGAACTCGCGGTGGAGGTCATGGCGCAGTTTGCCGGACGGCCAGGCCCGGCGGGAGGTGCTGGCGCTCGTGGAGGTCGCGCGGATGGATCCGAGGGCCTGGCCCGATGTGCGTGACCCGGGCTCCGTGGAGGAGATCCGGGAGGCGTTCGGACGGCGTTGCTGGATCCAGTACCTGCCGCACGCCGGTGCGATCGAGGTCCGTGACATCGGTTGGGCGGGCTGATCACTTGCCTTTCCGGTCGGCCGGTAACGAGCTGCGGCAACAAGCCGACCCTTTGCCGTCAACGCCTGCGGAGTTCCTCGGACCAGTCCCGGAGCTGGCCCTCGAGGATCAGGTTGTCGCCGCGGCCACGGTCTGGAGAACTCGGAGCGCCCGAAGCGAGGTCGAGCCGGGCCGGTGGGTCCACAACCAGACCAGCAAGCCACGCAAGCACCGCGGCGCTGGACGGCCGGGCTCGCGAGTCTCCACCACCGCCACTTCCTTACGAAAGGTGACTTCCGAAGTGCCGAATATTAAGGTCCGCTGCGGGTGCCCCCGACCGCAGCAGGGCGTCCTCTCAACTCCTCATCAAGGCGTCCCCGACGGGATCGCCGTGCGCTTCGTCTGAGTCTGCGACCTCTTCCATCTGGTCGACCAGCCACTTGTCGCCATGCCGGACCACACGGAGCACGTCCTTCGAGACCCCCGACTCGTTGGGCCAGGTGTAGGTCCACTCGACCATCACGCCCGTGCCAGCTGGGTGATCACCGAAGGCCGGAACGGCCTTCGCACCGCTTGCCTTGATCGGACCAAGCTGGGCGCGGTCCGGTCCGCTGGCCGTGGGCTTCTGTTTCGGCGGGACAGTCGAACCGTCAGCTCGTACGAGTGGCGGTGGAGCAGATGTCTCGGACTCCGAAGGCGTTGGCGCCGCAGGCTCTTTGTTGTCGGCGACACACTGCTTGACCGTGCCGTGGCGGTACCGCTCTGTCCTCATCTGGCAAACGTGTTGCCAGTCACGGTTATTAACCGCTTCCTGGTATGACTTGGCGAATTTCAAAGCGGAGGCTGTGGGGTCTGTACCACCTCCGCCGTTCATCCCCGTGTCCTTCTTCGCGTCAGCGTTCGACGAGCATCCAACGATCACGAGAGTTAACGCTGCGGCTGCCGCCACCCTGATGGTGCCCCTCATCTCATCCCCAGTCCCACGCTTAGAAGCCAATGCACACCTGCTTGATCCTATTCACGAGGCTCCCGGACGTCATGGGCGGAGGCCACGTCCCACCAGGCCCCAGCTCAAAAGCAACTGCATTGGCCGTCCGGCCACCTGGCGGCCACGGCGCGGCGGCGGCGCACGCTGGTTAGTCTTCCCGTTCTGGCCGCGGCGTCGCGGACAGCCGCCCTTCCGCCTCGCGCGGAAGGGCCTGCCCGGCTCGCTCAGCGGCCAGCGGGTTCGGGGTAGCGCCGACGGCGCCGGTCCGGGGCGTCGACGCCGATCTCGTACCAGGGCTCGCCTCGCTGGAGCCGGGGCAGGGTGTTCACCCAGACCGCGACGGCGATGCCCTTCACGTCGGCGGCGAGCGCCTGGAGGCGGTTGTCGAGCAGGTGCTCCGCCTTGCCCGCCAGGACGACATGCAGCCGCGGGAAGGTCTTTGAGCGGGTGTAGCGGTGGCGTTGCCAGAACGGGTACGTCCCGCCGATCGTGCCGCGGGCGCCCTCCCAGACGCGGTGCCCGGCATAGCGCTCGTAGTCCCAGACCTCACGTGCGAGCCGGGCCTGCGACATGCTGCCGTTGTCGAGCTCGAAGAGGCGCACCTCGCTGGTCTTGGTAGGCCACGCGAGGACAGCGTCGGTGTTGAAGCTCAGGCCGGTCTCCTTGATGGCGTGGTTGACCTCCACCTGCCAGTCGGTCAGATGGTCCCGGCCGCCGAAGGCGAGGATCGTGTCCGTCACCGCGACGCCGTGCGGACCGAACCCGGCCTTCACCGCCTTCGCTCCGGTGCCGGCCTTCGGTCGGGGAGGCAGCTCGTTGCCGTCGGCCAGAGCCTTCTGCCCGGCCGGGGTCAGGTTCCAGATCGGGTGCTTGCCCGCCTTGCCGTTCGTCTCCGCCAGCCCCAGCTCCGCCAGCTCCTTCATCGCCCTGCGCACGTACGACCGGCCGTCCGACTCCTCCGCCGTGATCACCGAAGCCATCTGCCGAACCGTCGCTATCCGCACACACCCCAGCATCCGCAGCGCATCGGCCCGCACCTTCCCGGCCGTGGGAGTGGACTTCTTCCCTTTCGCCGACGTCTCAGGAGAGGTGTCAGCGTGCCGCGAGGCACCCTGACGGGCGGTGTGAGCTGCGGTGATGGGAACGACGTTGGAATCGTTCGCGGCACCGTTCACGGCACTGGATTCCGGGCCGCCCGGAGGCCGCTCAGCACCCCTTGACCAGGCCGGGCGCGGCTCCGGATCGGGCTGCCGGGCGCTGCTGGCGTACGTCATGACGAAGCTCCTCACGCAGGTGGCGCGGGGGTCCAGATGGAATCCCCGTCACTTGCTAGAGGTGCGGCGAAAGTCAACGGTGTGACACTCCACCGAGCGACGTTACCGAGCCGTGATCATCCGGTGGGCGTCGCGCAGAGCTCGGAGACGATCGCGAACGACGTCGTCACCATCGGCACCGCCATGGCCGGCGGCATCACCGCGTGGGTGGTCTGGCCGTGCGCCATCCCGTTGCGGATCTGACGGCCATAGTCGAGGTACTCCGCCTGCCGGGCCGTCAGGATCCCGTCGGCCGCACCCTGCTTGATGAGCCCGTGCAGCGGCTTCTTGCCCGCGTCCGGGATCCGGTCGCGCAGCACGATCTCCACCGCGATCAGGGAGTGCATGACCGCCACGGTGGAAAACTCGTAGCAGTAGTACGACTGGCGCAGCAGCTCGCGCGCCGTACGCAGGACCGTCGCCGCGGCCTCGGGAACACCGTCGGGCACGACCAGGTCCTCAACGAGGTCGTGCATGTCGGCGTAGCTGTCGACGAAGAGGTGGGCGCGTTCGTCCGGGACCGGGAACGGCAGCCGCTGCGTGGTCATCCCCGAAGTCTCCCAGCGGCGCGCCCCGGGTGGCAGCGGCTTTTCTGCGGGACGTCGCGCAGCGTGGCGGGACGGAGACTTCTTCCTGCCGGAATGGGACGGAATGTCGCACGTAGCGGAGCTGGACAAGGGGGTAACGCGAGCGGTGGCCCGGCGGGTGCGCTCACCGTCAGTGCGCGGACTCTGTCCACAGGGCCGCGATCCGAGCATCGGTTCCGAGGCCGCCGCGATCAGCGGGGCGGCCCGTATATGAGGAGCTGTCATGCCCGAGAACACCGTCACCGCGCCGCTCGCCCCGATGGAGCCGGAGGACGTCGCCGACGCCTTCGCCTACATCCGGGCGTTGCAGGCCGACGACATCGACACCGCCTGCGCGGTCGCCGACGGCACGGGCCCGGAGCTGCACCGGCTGCTCCTGGACGTCGCCGCGCGCGTCTTCATCCCGGTGACCGCCGCGGACGACTGCGACGGGGAGCCGTGCCCGCACTCCTTCCTGGCAGCGGCACTCGGGCGACTGCTGCTGGAGCTCCTCTGCCACGGCCTGGCCAATGCGCCGGGCATCGCCGACACCATCATCCGCTTCACCGACAACATCCTCACCGAGGACCGCGGCGACGTCGCGGACGTCCTCCGCCAGCTGGAGGCCGCGGGGATGAAGCAGGCGATGGAGGCGCACCCGGCGCACCACACCACCGCGTAGCCGCGCATCCGGGACGGCGGTGGTGCGGTTCGGCGCGCATCGGGTGCGCACCACCGCCGGACGACGCACCGCACCGCGCGCACCAGGTGCGGTGACGGCATCGGTGGTGCGCGCACCGGCGCACCGCATCATCCATCGCGGTGCGCACCACCGGCCCCACCGCACCGCGCCGGGCGCGCGCCACGGCGCGGCGGGCTCCTATATCACACACCCCCTTGTCCTCGACCTGATCGTCAGTCCAGACCAGCGTTGACAAGGGAAAACGTCCGGGTAGCGAACGTGGTCTAGGAAGGACGTGCGCTCGCCGAAACCTGGTCAAGAAGTGGGGCGGCGGTGCGCGCACCGGTGCGGTGCGGGACGTCGGGTGCGGCGCACCGGGTGCGCGTGTGCGTGCCGGGCATCGTCGGATGGTGCGCACCGGGTGCGGTGGCGGACATCGTGGTGCGCACCGGAGTGGGGTCCTGTCCCGTCTCACTCAACCGAGTCGTTTTCTCAGCGAACCGAGTCGTTCGGGCTTCTGTCTCAGCGAACCTAGACGCGCGGTTGAGCGCGCTGGGGGTGCCTACTACTGCTGCTGAGTTTGAGTACAGCCGGGTCGTGAGGTGGCCCGGATGGGGGTGTCACGCGGTGAGGGCGCCGCCGACGAAGGTACGTTCTGGCGGTGACGCCACGAGTTCGACCATGGTGCCGGCGCGGAGGTCATCACCGACGACACGTGTGATCGCGTCGGTGAGCGCGGTGCCGAGGCGCGCGGTGATCTGGGCGGCGTCGGGGCGGTCGAAGACGCCAGCGCGAACGCCCAAGATCACCGAAGCATTTGTGTCCACGGCCTTGCCACCTTGCGCGAAACGGCCTGCGGGGACTCCGGTCAGGCGGACGCTTACGAGGTCGCGGACCCATTCGCCATACACGTCGACGACAGCGTCGGTCAGTGCGGCGGCGAGTATAGGTTCGTTCCCGGTCAGCCTGTTCTCTGGAAGGTGAACGGTCAGGTGCGGCAAAGTGGACCTCGTTCCCTTTGAATACAAAGCCTTTGTTTTTAAAGGTATCTGGAAGAGGTCGCTGATGTCCACGGAATCGGACGGTCCAGCCGTCAATGAGGCCGTCCGCACCCTGCTGTTGCTCATGCCACGGCTCGTGGGCCGCGCCAAGCGCCTGCCCATACCTCGGGCGCTCCAGGGTCTGGACCTGGCCCCGCGACACCTCGCACTGCTGGCCCACCTGGAGTACGACGGCCCCACCAGCATCAACGAGCTAGCCGCTCGGCTGGAGGTGGCCCCGACGACTGTCAGCCTCATGGTCAGCGAGCTGTCACGGCCGGGCGTCCTGCAGCGCACTGCCGATCCCGCCGACCGCCGCCGCCGCATCATCGCCATCGCCCCCGCCTACGCCGCCCCGATCGGCGAATGGCTTTCTGGGAGCGCCTCCGCTTGGGAACGCGTCATGCACGGTCTCGACCCCGCGGAACGCGCCACAGTCATCACCGCCCTGCACGCCTACGAGGCCGCCTTGGAGCAGGCGGGCGACCCGCATGGGAACGCGCAGCTGCGTTAGCGAGCCGAGATTTGTCTCAACGAACCAAGTCCCCGCGTCTCACCCAATCCAGTCCACGCAGGTCAGCTCGGGGATGGACGACTAACTTCGTTGAGACAGGACAGGTCCATCGTCATCCGGTGCGCACCACGATGGCGTCCACTCGGTGGCGTCCATCGGGTGGAGTCCACTCGGTGCAGCCATCGGATGGAGTCCACTGAGTGGAGCCCACTCGATGTCGTGCATCGCCAATGGATGCAGAACATCGTCGTATCCACTCGGTGGACGATGTCCGGCATCGTCACCACAGCCAGGCGTTGGAGTGCCGCACCCGGGACAGGGCGCGGGTATCCCGGCGTGCGGCCGCGTTGCCGATTCGGCTCTGCTGGGAGCGGGGCCGGCGCGAGTTCCCCGCGGCGAGGCGGCGCTTGGCGGCGTCTTGGAGCCGCCGGCGCTGCTTGCGCAGCTCCTTCTTCTTGTCCGCCTTCGACTTCGGCGTCCGGGGCCGCTTCCAGACTGGCTGCCACCCCACGGGCTCATCGGCCTCGGGCTCCTGGTCCTCATCGAGCGCGGCGGCTATCTCCGCGCGGGCGGCACGGGCGCGGGCGAGGGCCTCTTCGGCGTTGGGCTGTTCTTCCGGGGTGCTCACGCGACTCCTCCTGAACTCCGGCCCGGCGTGTGCTGTACGCCGGGCTGCTGGGTGTGCGGCGGCGGGACCGCCGCCGGGGCCGGCTGCGATCGCAGGCCGTGGGCGGCCTCGCGCGCCCGCCTGCTGTCCTGGATCGTGGCGGCCACCTTCGCGGCGGCTGCTTCGAGGGTCTGGCGGGTCTGCTCCACCGCGTCGACGCCGGTCTCCGGCTCCAGGAGGCGGCCCGCCTTCGGGCCGGTGCGGAACGGCCGCGGATGCGACCTCGAGGCCGCGGGCACCGCGACGGCGTACGGACGGGGGCGGGAGCCCAGGCGCTCCGCGCGTCGCGCTGCGTTGACCCGGGCGGCCAGGGCGCCAGCGGCGAGACGGGCCCGCTCGTACGGGGGCGCGGACCGCTTGCGGGTCAGCGGGCGCAGCACGGCCTGGTCCTCGGTGTCACGCGGGTACAGGGCGCGCAGGTCGGCGGTCATCATCCGGCCCCGGCCGACGGGGCGGGTGTAGTCGTCGACGACCGCTTGCACGATCTGTTCGTCCAGGCCGGGCCGGTGGGGTCGGCCGCGCAGGACATAGGAGAGGTGGCGGCGTGCTTCGGCGAGCAGGTGGTGGCGCTTGAACGCGCCGCGCATCACGTACACCACGGCGACGACGTCGACGGCGGCCAGCGCTATGTCGACCACCGGCCGCACCCGCGCCCACACCGCCGCGGCCGCTGCCCGCGCCCGCTCCGCCAGCCGGTCGAAGACGTCAACGCCGTAGGCCCGGATCGCTGAGTCACGCCATCGCTCGCGCAGCTCGGTCAGCGACAGCAGCTCCGTGCGCTTGGGCGAGCGCGTCTGGTCGGCGGCCTGGCAGCCCAGCGCGTAGCCGGCCCGCTCCCCCGGCGGGTGCCCCTGCTTCTTCTCGTAGTTGGCGGTGAGGACGGACAGCGCGTCCTCGATCTGCTGACGGCGGGTCGACTGCCAGCCGATGAGCCGCTGGTCGATGCCCGCCAGCTCCATGACGGGCCTGCGGCCGGGCGTCACCTCGCGCGGCTCCCACGCCCACCCGAGCCGGGCGGACACCTCCTCCATGAAGTACAGGGTGTAGAGGGTGTCGGCCGCGACGATGTGGGCCATCAGCGAGTCCGCCGACAGGTTGCCCCACGTCCCCTTGTCGTCCGGCCGCCGGGCCCGGATCGACACCACCGCATGATCGTGGAGAAGGGGCTTCGACTCGGCAGCTCTCGACTCGTAGTGCCGGAACACCGCGACGATCAGCCCGTCCCTGACCCGGGCGCGGTGCTTGCCGCCGCCTTTCCAGCGGATCTCCGCAACCTCCTCCCCCAGCCACGCCAGCGTCTTGTCGCGGGCGATGTCCTGGCACAGCTCCAGCACCAGGCGGGTCTCGTAGTCACCCAGCGCCCACGCGATGTGTGCCGTCGGCGGGGGCCGGAACACCAGGTCGAAGCCCAGCCAGGGTGTCCGCTCCTTGGCCTTGTCGGTCTTGGGTGACTGGTTGTGCTCGATGGGTCTGCCCAGCACGGTCGCCCGCCGGGCCTGCGCCGGGCTCTTGCCCTCCGCCAGGCGCTCGCGCTCGATCCGGTCGGCGTCCGGGTGCCGACCTTCCCCCAGGAGCAGTTCGGCCTGCCGCTCGGTCACCACGTCCCCGGCCTTGAGACCGACCGCGGCCAGTCCCCGGCCCTTCCAGACGCCGGGTGGGACACCGGCTTCGTCCTGGGCGGCGCGCAGTGACTTGCCCGCAGGGCGGTGGCCGTCGCCGACCATCACGCCGCGGAAGAGATAGCGCCACCCGTTCCCCGGGCGAACCTCCGACATGCTGATCATCGCCCCATGAAACTCCGGCGTTGACCTGCGAAAAAGCGCGATCCGGGGTCCTTCCCGCCGGGCGGGAGGCCATCACGAAGTCTTTACCGTGGTGCCCGCCAGGCGGGCTGCCGCGACAGCCTGAGACGGCAAGCCGTCGACGTGTGCACTCTCCCGCCCGTGGAGATCACACGAGACGCAATCGCCTGCGCCCTCTGCCACACGCCCACTACGGAGTTGGTGTACCTGGTCCTCAGCGCCCAGTCGCCCTACCCCCAGCGAGAGGACGTCAAGGACCGCTGGTGCCCCGCGGCTGCCACCGGGTCTATCCCGAGCGATGGAAGGAGGCGATGCCGCTACTGCCCGGCGACGACGCCTGACGACGCCGTGCGAATGCTGCGCCACGACCACACGTGCCCTACCCACCATGGCAGTGTTCCAATTGGAATCTGATCGTTCGACCCCTTCGAACGCGAGCGCTTGAAGTGCTCGCTGGCTATACCAACTCGCCTGTGGTGAGGCGTGTTCGGAGGCTCAGACGGCTGTGGTGCGCGGGCAGAACCTGCTCAAGCCACCTGGCGTTGGCTCCCGCTGTGACCAGGCGTTCGTACGTCCCCGATGCGTCGAAGTCGGCCCGCGCCCGGCGGAAGTGCATCCCAACTTCCCCTTGGCCGTCTGGCATCTCGAGAGTGAACCAGCAGTTCCGTTCGGCTCCCCCGTCGCAGGCGCAGGGCTTGCACGAGCAGTGGTCGCGCTTGACCTGCAACGGCATCCCCCATTTCGGATGGGTCAACGACGCGATAAGGGTGTTGTGTTCCACAGTGAGGCCGTGCTCGTAACGCAGTTCGAACCTCCAGCCCAGCCCGTGCCGCCAGTAGCGCACGCAGTAGGGCTTGGTCACCGTGTGGAACAGGGCGATCCTGCGCAGCAGGCCGCTGGCTAGCCACGCCGTGTCGGCCTGTTCCTTCCACCAGGCCGGGTCGCCGTCCAGATAGCGGCGTTCGGGCTCGGACAGTCCAGGCGTGTCCCACAGGGGAATGAGGTGACTCTCGCGGCATCTGGCACGGTGGTTGGCAAGGGCAGTGGTCCACTCTGCCTGTGACGGCCCCGCCAGCGTGACACGGGCATTGGTGTCGGCGAGACCGAGGTGGAGTCCGTCGGCGTCGATTCCCCGCAGCCGGACTCCCACGGCGCTGCCGGGCCCCTCTGGGTCCTCGTCGGTGCCGGTGTAGATGGTGGGAAGCAGCGCTTCAAGGCAGTGCTGAGAAAGCCGGTGGTTGGGGCCGAGTTTGGGGTCCAGTGCCACGGTGAGGTGCGTGCCGGTCGGGATCACGTGGGCGATGCCGGCGGGGTGTGCGCAGTAGTCGATCGTGCCGCCCAGATGCTCGAAGACCTGGGCTTCCAGCCGGGCCTGGTCGGGGCCTGAGTCGGGCACGGGGTGCTGGCCCTCCGCTGTGGTGTGCTGCTGCGTGCAGGCTTGATGGCCGATGCCGGTGCAGCGGGAGCGGTAGCGGGCTTTCTGTGTGAGCGCGTTTCCGTGGCTCATTGTCATCCTGATCCGCGCACCGTCCGACCCCGGCGCGCAGATGGACGGAGCCGGGTCTGGCAGGCGCTGGTGTTCTCGGGGTGGGGCCTTGCTCCTTCTCGCTCGCAGAGGTTGTTGTGGCACCGGGTCGGGCGGTGGCCCTGCGAACGATGGCCTACCTGGAAGGCCGCGCAGCAGCCTGCCGCAGCGGACGGGAGGCGTCGGTGTGGCGCGCTGCTTTGCCTCCGGAGTAGACCCGTATGGCTGATGTGGCGTGCTGTCAGCCCAACGATGGGGCTCTGGTCGGCTGCCTATGGACCCAGTTGACACCTGGTTGTGCCGGTTGATGGGTATGGTGGGGTTTCCTGCCGGTTGCGACGACTCGGCATGCATATCTGTGATGCCCGGCTGTCACCGATCTGCGGAGAGGGTGTGGGGCGCCCACGTCGCTTCCCACTCGGAGTGATCGTCGATCCGTGTCTCTGTCTGCCGGCCGGGCGGCTGCAAGGACTCTGGCATGGCCCACTCCGGTCGTCGTTCCGCTTCTGCGACTCGTCGCGCTTTCTCCGGTGAACATAGGCAGGCGGCTGCACGAGGTGTTCCCCGCGGTTGCGGCCACCTGGGCTTCGACACCTCCGACTTGGCCCAGCAACGGCTTCGGGCATTGCTGGCTTTGGGCATCTTCAACGGAGGCCCTCTGCAGGAGTGGCCGGGCATGTGGGCTATGGCGTCGGTGACCCACTACGACCTGATTCTCTCCCCCAGGCCCGACGACTTGGTGGTCATCACGCCCACGCCGTCCAATGTGCTCACGTACTTGGTGCCTCGTGGCAAGCCGGTGGGTCTGCCCGGCCTGCGTCTGGAGGAAGCAAGGGCTGACGCCTTCCAGCTTCGGCATCTGGTCACCGGCGCACGAATGACCGTCACCGATCGTCCCCCGGTTCCTCCCTTCGACGGTGGCTTCGACGAGCACCGGGTGTGGACCGTGGACCAGGGCCTGACCGGGGAGGAGCACGATGCACTGGCGGACGTGCCGCCTATGACAGATGACACGCTGGTTCTTCTGTCAGGCCTGGTGACACGGATCGGACTGCGTGATCCCCAGCGGCAATGGGCGCTGGGGAACTGGTTCATGGATCCTCTGGATCGCACCAGTGCGTGGGGAGGCCGCGTGGGCAGGCGTCTTTGGGGTCGCGGTGACTGGTGGGAACTGACGTGGGGCAGCTTCCCCTTCGCCGAGGACGTCGCCATGGCGCTGACCGATCCGCAGGCCGGTATCGCCGGCGCCCATGCCGTCCGTGTGCGTCGGGGATGGGAAGTTCAGGTCGGCACCGCCGTGCTGGCACTGCGGGTCGAAGAGGGGTGACCGTCCGGCGCTGCCCGTGGGAAGCCTCGGACGGTCTTCGTTTTTCCCGAGGAACTCATCCAGGGCCGAGGCGCTGGGTCGCGGTGCTGATTCGCCGCTCGACTGCTTCGGCGATCGCCTGGTACTCGGGACCGCAGGTGCTCAGCTGCAGTTGCTCGTAGTCACAGGTGGTGAAGCGGAGTTCGATGAGGCCTGTCCGGGCCTCATCATCCAGGCGGATCCAGTTCTCCATCGTCTCTGGTGGATAGATCGCATCCAGGTGATCGGCTCGGGAGACAGGCAGCCCGAACTCCGGGTCCGTGATCGCTTCGATCAGGTGCTGCTTGCGGTGCCGGATGCCGGATCGGTGGATGATGTCCAGGCACCAGCGCACCGGGCCGCTGCCGTCGTAGCCGTTGATGCCCAACCCTTTGTAGCCGGTGACAGCGTCTGCCGCGGTGAGGGTGCGGAAGAGCCCGAGACGACGCAGCAGCCCGCTGGCGCTCCACGCGCCCGCCCGGAACTGCCGTGTCCACTCCCCCGTGTTCCACTCATGCTCGAAGGCGACCTCTTCCGCCGACCAGTGCTCCGGTCCGCGCCACAGGGCCTTCCATCCGAGGTCCGCGACATGTTCGAGGCTCTCGTTCTCCGCGCTCTTCCATACGTCGCGGTGCGGGCCGGTTAGCCATACGGAGGTGCGTTGGCCAGCAAGGTGCAGCTCCACGCCCCTGACTGTGCGCTGCCGGATCCGAAGACCCAGGACGCCGTGGACCTCACCGCCAGGCTCATAGCAAGGCAGCAGCCACGACAGCAGCCGTCTGGCGCGCTGCTCACTCTCGACGACCAGCTCGATCGTGTCGGGCTTCGGACTGACGCGCCGGATTCCGAAGGGATAGGCGGTGAAGTCCCTGTTCGACTCGATGAGCTGGTGGAAGAGGTCGGCCTCGAAGTTCCGCTGCTTGTCGCAGTCCGCATCCGGGATAGGCGGTCGCCCGGGGCGCAGCAGGTTGCGGGCCTGCTGGTAGGTCTCGTTCGTGTACTGCTGGCGACGGGCGGCGAGTCGGCTGATCCGCTCACTACGCATGAGAGGTCCTGATTCTCCGTACCAGTCGGCCCTCCGGTACGGCGATCGGGCCGTCAGCCGGGTTGATGGTGCGCGTGGTTGCGGTGTGAAGCTGAGCTCCTTCGCAGCCCGTAGATGAACGCCGGTGGGCCGATGGCGTTCAAGGGAGCACGGCCTTGCCGCTGCCGTTTGAGGAGCAGCGTAGCCAACTCGCTGAGCGGATCGCCCTGGTGTCACTCGATCGTGGGAGCGTCACCACAGACCGCAGCGTTACCTTTCCGTGACTTTTCACGGCGTGAAAATCGGCGGGTCGTCGAACGGGTGAAGCGGGTCAAGAACTTGCACACCGGACACCGCGCCGGAATCAAGGGTCAGTAAGGTGACGCCATGGCTTCTCCATACCCTGACGGAGACCGGGAAAAGGTGGCGTCCAAGCTTCCGCCCGCGCTCCAGCAAGAACTGAAGATCCGTTGCGCCGAATTCGGCCTGGACATCCAGGATGCCGCGACCACGGCCATCACCAACTGGCGTGCCAGCGACTGGTCAGGCGCAGACGTCGACACGTCGGGTGCGAGGTCGTTCTCCACCTGGCTGCCTACAGGCATGTACGACGACTTCAAGGCCAGTTGTACTGAACGCGGCCTCTCTTACATCCAGGGGCTTGCGCAGAGCATCCGGTCCTGGCTGGACGACAACCCTTCCCCCAAGCAGGCTGGTCTGCCCGCCCCGCCGCGTCGGATCATCGTCTGCAACCAGAAGGGCGGCGTCGGCAAGACCACCATCTCTGCGGGAATCGCCGAAGCTCACGCCGAGCCTCAGGGGATCGGCGTCAAGTGCCTGCAGAACTTCGTGCAGACTCTGACCGACACCGAGCTTGAGCGGCTCAACCGCACCCGTGAGCAGCTCCTCGCCCTGATCGCCGACTACACCGCGGGTGGGCAGAGGGTTCTCCTCGTCGACTACGACCCGCAGCTCCACCTCAGCAACCAGCTGGGTATCCCGCCCATCGCCGTGGGTGAAGACAGCCTGGTCACCCACATGTCCGGTGACGCTCAGGGCGACATCAAGGACCTGCTCGTAGCAATCGACGATCCGCGTTTCGGGGGCCGGCTATACGTCCTGCCGGGCACGCGCGAGGCATTCCTGCTGGACTCCAAGCTGGCACTCACGGCCGCCCAGTCCCGCGGTTTCCAGAAGGAGATGGCGCTTGAGCGGGCGCTGCACTCACTTGAGGCCGACTTCGACGTCATCGTCGTCGACTCCCCGCCAAGCCTGGGACTGAGCATGGACGCCGGCCTCTACTACGGGCGCAGGCGTCCGAACGAGAAGCCTGGTCGGTCTGGAGTGCTCGTCCCCGTGCAGTCCGAGGACAGTTCAGCCGACGCCTACGAGATGCTCATCGAGCAGATCGAAGACCTCGAGACGGACCTACATCTCGAGATCGACCGGCTGGGCATCGTGGTGAACCAGTTCGATAGTCGCCGCGGCTACATCGCCACGTCCTCTTTGGAGGAGTGGCACAACATGGAGAACGACAGGGTCATCGCTGTGATCGACGACCTCAAGGAGCAGCGCGAGTCCGTGCGGCTCAAGCGGCCTCTGCTGGCGTACGTCCCGGAGAGCAAGCAGGCGAACATCATGCGACTGATCGTGGCAGGGGTCGGCAAGTGAGCAAGAAGGACCAGTTGGGGCGTGGGTCCTCGTTCGGCAGCACCTCCAACCGCAGCGCACGCAGAAACGCGATCAACGAGACGATCAACGGCGGTGTCGGCACTGCGGATTTGACCGATCTGCCCGTCCCTGCCATCAGCGACAACCCCGACAACCCCCGCAACCATCTCCGGAACCTCGAGTACACCGTTGAGTCGGTGCGTGAGGTCGGCGTCATCCTGCCGATCGTGGTCGGTACTGTCGACGCATACGTTCGCAGCCGGCCCGATCGCGCCAACGATCTCGATCCCGGCGCGCAGTATGTGGTCATAGACGGTCACCGGCGTCTCGAGGCAGCCCGGCAGGTCGGACTGGCGACCATTCCCGTGCGAGTGGATGACGCCCGGCTGAGCAGCGACGAAAAGCTCTTGGAGTCCGCGTTCATCGCGAACTACCACCGCGAGGACATGACGGACCTTGAGGAAGCTCACGCCCTCAAGCAACTGGTGGACTACTACGGAGGCTCGCAGACCAAGGCGTGCAGGCGCCTGTCCATGTCCGCCTCCACGCTTTCGAGCAAGCTGTCCCTGCTCAAGCTGTCTCCCGAGCTGCAGAAAGACCTGATGACGGGAGAGCGCAAGACCGAGCACGTCCGGAATTTGTCCAAGCTCTCCCCGGAAGCCCAGAAAGCTAAGGCCGATGAACGGGCTGAGGCCTCGAAGCGCCGGGCGCGGAGTCGACAGCAGCCTGCGCCCGAGCCCGCTGATTTTCACGCCGTGAAAAATCACAGCGAGGTAACGGCCGGTGTGCTGGAACAACTGCTGCCTGCTGCCGACGGGCAAGATCCGCCCAAGGAGTCGATTCCTGAGCCGCGAGGCGCTGAAGGCCGTGATGGCCAGCAGGACCAATCGGCAGTGAAGAAGTTCCCGTACCACGACGGCTTTGAAGCAGGAACCCTGATCCTGTTCAAAATGCCGCCAGAGGAACGCGACAAGGTATGCGACATGCTGCTCCGCGATCGAGAAAAGCGGGCCGCCAACGCTGACTGACGAGGCTGCCGCCTCGCACACCCGCCGGAAGCTCCTAAAAAACACAAAAAGCCCTGTTCCCAGCGTGCGGCCGGGAACAGGGCTTCGTGTGTGGAGGGAAGATCAGGGTGCCCATGTTGCGGGCAGCTCCCCGGGGCCGGGGTTGGGGACGGTGGCGGCCGCCGCCCGTGCGGCAGCGATGGCGGCCGCCAGGAGCGCGGCGGCCTCGGTCGCCTACGGGTCGTCGTAGCTCTCGTGGTCGCTGACATCGAACGGCGCCGCCTTCGCGGTAACCGTGAACCCGGGGACGACGGTGGCCGCCTTGCCCTCCAGCAGGGTGTTGAGGCGGTCCGCGTCACGGGAGGCGAGCCAGGTCTGGGTGTACGGGCCCATGCGGAGCATGATGCGGCCGGAGTTGTCCTTCCGGCGGGCTTCGACATGGACGGCGTAGTGCGCCAGGCTCATGCCGACGTCGTCGGGGAGGTCCAGGCCCGCCGCGGCGTGGGTGAGCGGTGTGAGGGCCGGGTGCCACACTCCGAGGATCTTGTCCGTCTCGCAGCGCAGCCAGCCCCTACCGGTGTAGAGCTGGTGGCCGTGGAGGTAGGCCGCGGCGTGCGGGGTGTCGGGGTGGACCAGGGAGACGGCGATCAGGTCGGGATCGTGGTCGTCGCCCGGGCGGGGGTGGGCCCTTTCCACGAACGGTCCGACGCGTACGGCGATGTCCCGGTAGAGGCCGGGGGTCCAGGGCTCCATGTCGCGCAGTGCGGCGAGCAGCGCGCGGAACTGGTTGACGGCGGCCTGGTCCTCGGGGCTGAGGGCGCCGGGCGTGTGGCCGCAGCGGGGGAAGGGACGCTTCATCGGGTGGCCTCCTGCGTGGAGCTGGGGTGGGCGGTGCCGTGGGCGGGGGTCTTGAGCACGCGCGGCAAGTGGACATGGAGGTGCTCGACTTCGACCTCGCGGCCCCGGTCGCGGAGTGTGCGGGCAAGGATTTCGGTGAGGCCGCTGGCCCTGTGCCTGCCTCCTGCACAGCCGATCGCGATGCGGCTCGGACCGGCGGGCAGGTCGGCGTAATCGGCGAGGTTGGCGATGAGTTCGCGGGCGCCGGGGGTGTTCAGGACGACGTCCTGGACACGGGGGTTGAGGCCGTCCAGGTCGAGGATGTCGCGGGCGGCGGCGGGGTCGCGGAGCCGGTCGCGGACGTCCTCGATACGGTCGGCGGCAGGCGGGACGGGGGAGCCGTCCGGGCCGGTGGGCAGGTGCAGATAGCCGAAGGAGATCAGGCGGATCAGACGCACGAAGGGGTGCCCTTCTGCTCGGTGGTGAGGGAACGGCGGAGCGCCGCGCCCGGCCGGGAAGGTCGGGCGCGGCGCTCCGGGGTGGTGCTACTGCGGGACGGTGCCGGTAACTACGAGGAACTGGTCACTGCGCAGGTCCATCACGACCTGAGCGTCCGTGCCCTGGGCACGCTGGGCGGCGGCGTACTCCTCCGCCGGCCACGAGCCGCGGGGGCCTCCGGCGGGGAACCGCTCCAGGACGCTGCGCTGGGGCTGTGGGGGCATCAGGGGTGCTTCCCTTCGGGTGTGGCTGGCGGTCACGGGTCGGTGTCCTCGGGGGCGGGGATGTCGCCGAACATGTCGTCCATCGCTTGTGTGACGGCGGGCCGGTACTCGGGCCGGGTCGCGTTGAGGACCGTGTTGGTGAGGCCGATCAGGTCGATGTCCTCGAACAGGTCGGTCAGGTCCGCGATGGTCTCCGGGTCCAGGACGACGCCGTCGGGGTGTTGGCTGTCCAGGGAGCAGTTCATGGCGTCGATGTAGTCGGCGAGCCGGTGGGCCAGGGCCGGGGGGAGGTCGAAGTGGTGACAGTGCTCCAGGCCCGAACCGAGGGTCCCGGTCGGGCTGATGTGGATGCGGATGCTCTGCCCGGAGCCGGGTGCGGCCTGTCCGAGGCTGGTGAGAGCGTCGGCGAGAGCCGCGATGGCGCTGTTGCGGTCCGCGTCCGTGTCTGTCGTGGTCGCGGTGTCTGCGTCGTCCCCGTCCCCATCCAGTACCGGTGCTGCCCAGAGGACTTCGAGGGTGTCGGCGTGCAGCTGGATGACTCCGTCGGCGGTGTCCGGGAGCGTGAGGTGGCCGCTGACCCGGAGCAGGTCGCCGGGCTGCCGCTCGGTGAGCAGGGTGTGCGCGATCTCCGGCTGCGTGGTGGTGCAGGGGATGACCGCTTCTTCCATCAGGTGGTCGGTGCCGGCGGAGCAGTTCAGCCGCCAGGAGGCGGTGTCCTCCCCGTCACCGGGTTCGGGGTCGGCGGCCAGGTAGCCGTCCAGTGCGAAGGGGATGGCGTCCATCAGCTCGCTCTACCTTTCTGATCACGGGTTGGCCCCAGCCATTCGTAGGGTTGTGGCACCCAGGGGAGTGGGGTGTGGCTCTCAGCTGCGCTGCCGTCTGTGGCTCCGGAGGCTTGGCCGTCCCGCTCCCCACGACGACTCGGCCGCCGATTGGGAAGTGCGAGATGGTCGCTGTGTAGAGCAATGCCGGCGAGGTCGTCCGTGGTACGCAAGGCAGGAACGACTTCGGGAGCACGATGAGCCGGATATGGGCCGGGATCGACTGCGGCAAGACGCACCACCACTGCGTCGCCATGGATGCTGACGGCAAGACACTGTTGTCTCGCCGCGTGGCCAACGACGAGCCGGAGCTCCTCCAGCTGCTCGGCGACGTCCTCGATACCGCGGACGGCCGCGAGGTGACCTGGGCATTGGACATGACGGGCGGCGAACCCGGGCTGCTGATCGCGGTACTGATCAACCACATGCAGGAGCTGCTGTACATCCCCGGCCGCATGGTGAACCGCGCATCCGACGCCTACCGCGGCGAGGGCAAGACCGACGCCCGCGACGCCAGGATCATTGCTGACCAGGCGCGTATGCGCCGAGACCTGCGGCCCATCCGCCCCGGCGACGAGGACACGATCGAGCTGGCGCTTCTGACCAGCCGCCGCATCGACCTGGTCGCCGAACGGACCCGTACCATCAACCGGCTCCGCTCGGTGCTGACCAGCATGTTCCCCGCTTTGGAACGGGCTGTGGAACTCACCAACGCCGGACCGCTGGTCCTCCTCACCGGCTATCAGACTCCGACCGCTCTGCGCCGGATCGGCCTCAACCGGCTGACGACCTGGCTGCGCAACCGCAAGGTTCGTGGGGCCGAGAACTTGGCCAAAGCAGCCGTGGAGGCCGCCGAGCGTCAGCACACCGCCGTCGCCGGCGAGAAGGTCATCGCGCAGATGGTCCACACCCTGGCAAAGGAGGTGATGGCCCTCAACGAGAAGATCACCGGGACCGAAAAGCTCATCGAAGGCCGGTTTCGTGAACACGAACTGGCCGACATAGTCCTCAGCATGCCGGGCATGGGACCCAAGCTCGGTGCCGAGTTCCTGGTTGCTGTCGGCGGCAGCCTGGACGGCTTCCCCACCGCCGACCGGCTCGCGGCCTTCGGCGGTGTCGCTCCCGCCCCGCACGACTCCGGAAAGACCAGCGGGAATCTGCGCCGCCCACAGCGTTACCACCGGCGCCTGCAGCACGTCTTCTACACATCCGCGCTGGTCAGCTCCTGGAGCGATCCCAACTCCAAGCGGTTCTACGACCGCAAGAGAGCCGAAGGAAAGAGCCACATCCAGGCCGTCCTGGCGCTGGCCCGGCGACGCGTCAACGTCCTGTGGGCACTCATCCGCGACCGACGGTGCTACCAGGTCGAACCTCCAGCAACGGCCTGCTGAACGCTTGCCCTGTCCAGGCAGAGGCCATCGCGCACTGTTCCCGCACGACTGCAGGGTGCGAAGATCGAAAGACCTACACCTGAGCGGGGGACGTAGATGGACGTGCTGATCAGGTCTGCACGGGCGACGGAAGCCGACGTACTCACCGACTTGGCGCTGCGATCCAAAGCGCATTGGGGCTATGACGCTGACTTCCTGGAAGCCTGTCGAGACGAGCTCACCGTTGCCGCGCACGAGGTCGCACGCCGACGGACCACGGTGGCTGACAGAGATGGCCACATCCTGGGCTTCACGACTCTTGAGGGAGAGCCACCCACTGGCGTTCTGGGCATGATGTTCGTCGAGCCGCAGGCCATCGGCCAAGGGATCGGCCGCCTGCTGTTCGAACGCACCATCGCTGCTGGACGAGACCTGGGGTTCACCCAGCTCACGATCGATGCGGACCCGAACGCCGAGCCTTTCTACCGCGCCATGGGCGCAGTTCGCATAGGAAACGTGCCCTCGGGTTCCATCGTCGGCAGAGTGCTGCCGCAGATGGTTGTCACCATTCAGCGCTGAAACCGCGCTGCTTGACAACATCATTGGGAAGCCTCCGCCAGGTTGGCGGTGCGGTGGGCGGCGTCGTACGCATCCAGGACCTTCTTGGCGGGGTTGCCCTTGTCGGCGACCTGGTGGCCGTTGGCGCGCGCCCACGTCCGGATCGCGGCCAGCTCTTCCTTGCTGCGTTGGCCGGTCGCGGTCGCGGCCGGGGCCGGGGCGGGAGCGGGAGCCAGGGGTGTGGCGTCCTGTACCGCCGTCGCGGTGTGACCGCCGGCCTTCACCGCGCGCAGCTGCGCCTGTGCGGCTTCCAGTTCGGCCTTGGCGTTGGCGACGCGTTCCTCTGCCTCCCGTTGGGCGGCGTCGGTGGCGCGGCGCTCGGTCAGCTCGGTGAGGTCGCTGCGCACGCGGGCGGCCCGGTTGCGGATGCTGGCGGCGGGGTGGCTCTCCGCCCAGGAGAGCAGGGCCTCGATCCCGTCGGTGTCCACCGTGTCGTCAGACACTGGCGCCGGGACAGCCTCCGGGGCGCTGGCGCTGGCGCTGGCGTCCGTGTCCGGGGCGGCGGTGGGTTCGGCGTGCTTCACGGCTTCGGCCGGGGCGCTGGCACTGTCGTCCGTCTCCGGGACGGGGGTGGCAGTGGGGACGGGCAGTTCGGCGTGCTTCACAGCTTCGGCGAGTTCGCTCTCCGACAGTCCGAGCGTGCTGCGTACGTGCTCGGGGCTGTCGCCGTTCGTGAGCATGGAGGCGGCCGTGGCGGTGAAAGCGTTGGCGGTCATCGGGTCTCCGGTCGGGATGTCGTCGTTGGGGTTGGTGAGGTGCGGAAGCAGGCGCACCAGGTCGTCTTCGGCGCAGGGCAGTCCGAGGGCGCCCAGCAGGTCGGCGAGGTCGTCCTTGTCGCGGGCCTGGTGGGCGACCACCAGGGAGGCGGCGTTGCTCTGGTCGCTGCCAAGTGGGGTGAGTTCGAGGGCCTCGGCTTCGAGGGCCTCTTTCATGTCGGTGAACATGACCGGGGTCCTCCTACGCGGCGGTGGTGCGGGGCTTGCGCTGCGCGAGGTCCAGCAGCTCGCGGTTGCGCTGCTTCTGGGCGTCGGTGAGCGGGCGGGCCTTCGCGCCGTGGCGGTGCCAGAGCGGGGACGCGGGCGGCTCGGGGTAGGCAAGGGCGTGGTCTACCTCGCGTTGGGTGCTGCTCAAGGGAGCCTCCAGGTGGAGGAATTCAGGCGTGGTCGTCGTCGCGCTGGCGCTTCTTGGGCTGGACGTCGGAGGCGAACCGTCCGAGGCGGGCCTCGGTGGGGTTCGCGGCGATCCAGTCCTCAGCGCAGGCCTTGTGCACGGGCTCGCCGTAGTGCGAGCGCATGGGCGTGGGCTTGTCGCACAGCGCGCAGGGGCGGTCCTGCCAGCGGTCGAAATGCTGGTTGTCGCGCCAGTCGAGAAGGGCGCCGGGAACCGGGATCAGACCCGGCTCGAACAGCGGCTTCTTGCTGCGTCGGCCCGTCACAGCCGGAAGTCGGGCAGCTGCTGGAACACCTGCTCCACCAGATCCAGCTGCGGCTTCCAGGCGGGAAGCGCGCCCGTGGCGGGCACGGGCAGGGCGAGCTCCTGGACGTCGGCGAGGACCAGGTGGTGAGCATCGCGCTCCGCCCACGGGCTGGTGCACCGCTCGGGCCCCAGGTCCACGTGGCAGTCGGTGAGGCGGGCGACGCCGATGACCGCGCCCAGGTGCAGTTCGCGGCCACGGATCGCGGTGGCGACCAGCGGGTCGCGCAGCACGGCGGGCTCCGGCTTCTTCTTCCCGGCGTGGATCATCACCCAGCCACGCCACGGCCAGTTGGCGGGCCTGTTCTCCGGGCTCTTTCCGGCGAGGATGCAGGTTGCCCAGGGCTGGCGGATCGTGATGCCGCGGATCCAGTCGCCCTCGGGCAGGGTAGCGAGGCTCATGCGGCTCGCCCCCACTCGGTCGTCAGTAAGAGGGTGCGCTGGCCGATCCGGCCGTGAATGCGCAGGAGGGACGACATACTTGGGTTCTCCGTCTCGTCTCGTACGGGATGGATGGGCCCGGGACAGCCGTCTAGCCGCCAAGCACAGCGGCTGTCCCGGGGCGGAGCTACAGCGCGAAGTCGCTGCGGGTGGTCCAGCTGACGGGGTTGTGCCAGAGGCCGGCCTTCGCGGCGGGCCACTCCATCTGCCAGCCGGGCCGGAGCCCGCGCGCTCCCCAGTTGTCCGGCTGCTTGCCGGGGACCTCGAGTCCGGCCGTGTGCGCGGCGAGCGCGGCGTCATACACCTCGTGCGCGCGCCGCAGGGCCGCGGCCGGGGAGTCGGCGACGCCGGTAAAGACGTGCAGACCGCGCCGGTCCGGGTCGGTGGTGTCGTGGATCGGGACGTCCACCTCGTAGGTGCGCAGGTGCATGACGTCCAGCTCCTTTCTCTGCTCGGTGTTGGTGCCTCGGTGTTGAGGGACCACCGCGACCGCCCCGGCCTCCGTCGAACGGGGCCGGGGCGGCGCGGAGCGTCCGTCACGCCGGTGAGGGCGGGTCAGAACTCCAGATGGATCGTGATCGGGCGCCGGGGATCACCGACGGTGCGGCGGTGCGCGGCGAGGCCGGCGCCCCCGCCCTGGATCGGCAGGTGGCACTCCGGGCAGCCGCGCCACCACTCATCCCCGGTCGGAAGGTCAGCCGGGGTGAGCGGGTGGGGGTGCGGTCCGTCGGCGGCGCGGCTCAAGCGACCGCGTCCGCGAACTGCGCCTGAAGGTCCGCGCGGCCCTCGGGGTCGTCGTCCTGGTCGTCGTCGGCGCCGTCGCCGTGGACGGTGCAGACGAGATCCGGATCGCTGTCCATGGCGCCGGTCAGCGCCTTGTGCAGGTCGGTGACCGAGTAGACCGGCGCCCACGCCTGCCCGGCGCACTCCGGGTCGACGGGGCACGGCAGCAGAACGTCGAAGCCGAAGTCCCCCTCGCTGTCGACGTCGGCGCGGTAGGCAAGGGTGAGGTACTGCTGCCCGAGGCGGATCTCCGCGACGCGGTCCCGGCCGGTCACCAGGTCCGAGCCGGGCCGCCACCGCCACAGCGGCAGGATCGCCGGGCCGAAGAACCGGCGGACCAGGAGAAGGTCACCCAGTCCTTTGCCGCCGTCCCGCCCGAGGTCGGCCTCACGGCGCTCGGAAAGCCGCTTCAGCAGCGGCTCCAGGCGGTACAGGTTGTCGGCGAAGACGATGGTGTTGAAGCCTTCGGCGGCCAGCTGCTGGTGCGAGTACGTCATCGCCTTGTGCTGGGCGCGGACGACGTCCTGGGGCACGCGCCGGTTGGCCGGGCGCGGGTGCTGCCGTTCCAGGCACACCGACAGCGGCGTGGGGACGATGACCGCGACCGTCGGCATGCCGTGCCGCTTGGCGGCCGTCACCAGCTCCACCCTGATGGGCTGCTCGCAATTGGTCGCGTCGATCACCGTGTTGAGTCCCCGGGCCATCCGGCGCTCCAGGATCAGCTTGAGGACGTCGGCCGCGTCACCGGTCGCGTCCTGCCGCCCAGGGTCGTCACCGACCACGCCCCGCAGACGATCGAGCGAGAGGACCTGGGAGGCCGGCCGGGTGCGGGCGAGCGTGGACTTGCCCGCGCCGGAGGCACCGATCAGCACGATGAGCCCGTTCTCGGGCAGGTCCGGGTACAGCACCGTCATGCGTCGTCTCCTTGCGGGTGGAGGGAGCGGGCCGCCCAGTTCAGGCGCTGCCCGGCGTTGTCGGTGATCAGGGCGGCGGCCTCGTGCAGGTAGCAGGAGGCGTCGCCGTCGCGGTCGGGCTCGATCTGCTCCGCCCTGCGTGCGGCGGTGCTGACCAGCTGCGCGAGGGCGGGGAAGAGGCCGCCGGGCATGTCGATGTCCTCCTGGATCTCGCGCAGGATCGCGGCGAGCTCGCGGGCGTCGACGTCGTCGGCTTTCAGGTCGTCCTCGATCTGCTGGAGGGCGAGCTGGGCGATGCCGAGCGAGCCGCGCACCCGCTCCAAACGGGTGCGGGAGCGGGCGGTCACCGGGTCGTCGCCTTGGTGGCGGCGATGAGGGCGGCGATCGTCTCCCAGCCGTGATGCCATGCGCTGTCGAGGCAGTACGCGCCGTTGATTCCGTGGTCGGCCAGGCGCCAGAAGTTGCCCTTGCCGGTCTTCGTGGCGAGCGTCTCCAAGAGCCCGCCGGGCACCCTGCGGTCCGCGGCGTAATGCGTGGCGAAGGACAGGGCGAGCGCGGCCGCGGCGGCTCCGGGGTGCAGCCGGATGCCCAGGACCCGGGCGCCGACACCGACCGCGAGGGCCTGGGTGGCGGTGTAGGTCAGGCAGTGCCAGGCGCATGCCTTGATGCCGTCGGCCGTGCCGTGGACGGTGGGTTCGTCGTCCGGGGTGGCGGCGAAGTGGACCGGCTTGGCGTCGGTGGCGCCCTTGACCCGGGCGCAGTAGTCGGACTGCACAAAATGATCACCGATGTTCGACCCGGCGCGTCCCAATCCGAGGACGGCGGCGAAGGGGGCGGAGCGATGCGTCATGCTGGGTTTCTCCTGATCTCGAAGAGGTGAGGGAGCGGGCGGCCGGCCTTTGCCGGTGCTGCGGCCGCCCGGGTTGTACGGGCCCCGTCCCGGCCTGTGTGGCCGGGACGGGGTTCGGCTCACGCGGCCAGCCGGTGAGCGGCGGAGGCCGGGGCCGTCATGAGGCTGCTGGGGTCAGCGGGCGTGCCGTCGAAGCACTCCAGGCAGCACCCGAGCTTCTTGGAGAGGCAGATGTAAAAACGCCTCCTGCATTCGCTACAGGTCTGCCGAGCTGCCATAGCCCGATCAAGGGCCCATTCCTGAGCAAGCGTCGGAACGCGCTTGGGTACAGCCAGGTCGACGCGGAGCAGGAAGCCGCGGGTGGGGTGGATGCATGACCACTGCGGCCGGTAGGAGCACCACTTGCATCGCAGGATCGCGACCGGACCGTCGTTGCCTCCCGGGCTGAGGCCCATGTCCCTCAGCTGCCGCCTGGTGACCAAGCCCTCCGGTACTGCGCCGCGGTCATGCTCCGGCAGGAGCGCGTCGCTGCGCGGCACCCGCTTCACCTCGCGAGGGCGGCGCTTCTTCCGGGCGCGCGTCATCACCTGCTCCAGGCGCCAGGCAGCCGGTCGGGACGGTGCGGGTAGCGGGGGCCGGGGCGCTGCGGGCGGGGCCGGCCGATGCGGCGGCGCGGGCGGGGGATGAGCACGAGTGATCTCCTCCAGCGGGTCGGGTGGGCAACACCGCGCCCCGCCGACGTCGGTTCGTCAGCGGGGCGCGGGAGACGGCGGCCGGGCGGCCTGTCCGGTCCTCGCCCGGTGCGGGCGAGGGCCAGGCAGGGCGTCAGGTCTCAGCGGGTCCGCAACAGCAGGGCGGCCTTCTGGCGCAGCCGGTCCCAGAGGGTCGGGTGCGTGTGCCGCCAGGCGGTGCGGTCCACGCCGTCCTCGGTGGGGAAGGTCTGGGAGGCCCCGCAGGTGCACGTCCAGGCGTAGGGCTCGAGGCGGGTGTCGTCGCGGGTGGCGGTGACCTTGACGAGGCGGCCGTCGTGGCGGCCGTGGTAGGTGCCGACCCAGAACTCGTTCGTCTGCAGCGTCATGGGATTCCGTTCGGGTCCGGGCGCCGCACCCTGGTCGGTCGCGGCGCCAGCAGGAGGGTGGGCGCGAGCGGCGTTGTGAGTCAGCGCTGGAGCGGGTGGACGTTGTCGTCTTCGTCGTCGAAGTCGTCGCCCGCCGGGGCCGGGGCGGGGAGGGTGGCGTGGAGGTGCAGCGTGGGGTTGAACTGCGGCATGAACTGCGGCGGGTGGTTGTGGACGATGGGCCGCAGAGTCAGGCCGCGCAGAGCGAAGATGCTGGCCAGCGCCCACATGAGGGCGGCGAGCCCGGTAGCGGCGGCGCGGCCCCCGGCCGGGGCGGTGGACCAGATCATCGCGAGACTGCCGATCCCGAACAGCAGCCAGGCGATGCGGGCTCCGGCGTTGCCGAAGAACCCGCCGACCAGACCGAGCAGGCCGGTCAGTTGCCAGAACGCGTACAGGGCGGCCGGGGCGACGGACAGGTGCGCGGCCTGGTCGGCGAGGAAGAGCCGGATGGGGTGGTCGACCGTGCCCCACAGTCCGCTGCCGTCACCGCCGTCCGTGGCCGGGACGGCGGACAGGCCCTTGAGCGTGACCGAGGCGATGTCGCCGGCGGCGTCCAGCATCATGACGATGAGGCTGAGCCCGCCGAACAGTGCCGCCGCCTTGATCCAGTTGGCGACCTCGTGCCAACTGCCGTGCCGGGCCTGGAAGACCTCTTCCCACCGCTGGTAGAGGAAGCCGCCCTCTTCCCAGGACTCCTTCCACGCGGCGCGCAGCCGCGCGAGCCGCCGGGTGCCGGGCTTGCCGTCCAGCTCGAGGACCGGCGGCGGGGGCATCTGGTCGATCAGGTCGAAGAAGGACGGGTTCTCCTGGCCGTTGACCGGCTTGTCGTTGTTGGGCATGGCGTTGCTGCTCCTTCGGCAGAGGGGTCGGTGGAAAGTGGTGGTGGGCTGGTCGGAGCCGGTCAGCGGATCTCGTTGCGGGTGCGGGCGAAGAACGCCCCGCGCGTGGTGCTGTTGTTGTGGATCTCGGTGTGGTGGGTGACCGGACCCTCGAAGACGTTCTTGGTGACGGCCGCGCGGGCCTTGCTGATCGCGCCGCCGATGGCGGTGGCGACCATCGCGATGCCCGCGAAGGGCAGGGTGACCATGAGGACGCCGTTCAACGTGACGGAGGACAGGCCCTGGAGCACGAGCCAGGCACCGCAGCCGATGCCGGTTACCCCGGCGCCCACGCCGATGGAGGCCACTGCGATCCCGGCCGCCCAGGCCGGGACGATCCGGTGGTCCTCCTGCCGTACGGGCGGGGTGGTGCCGAAGGCCGGCGGCTCGGTGTCGTCGCGGAACGAGGTGGGGTGGTGGCGTACGGGCTTGCTCGCCCAGTCGTCGATCAGGCGGCGGGCTTCGGCCGCGGCCTCGGACTCGGGCATGTCGGACTGGGTGTTGTGCAGGGGGTCCATGGGGTTCTCCGATCACGCGGGAAGGGGAGCGCCCTCCTGGCCGTGGTGGCCGGGAGGGCGCGTGGGGGAGTGGCCGCGCGCAACGGCGAAGGGCGTCGCCGGCATCGTGTCCGGCGGCGCCCTTCGGCGTTGTGCAGCAGGTGAGTTGGGGCTGGCGGGTGGGTAGTCACCGCACCTGCGCCCCGGGCATCCTCGAAGCCGACAGGCGCGGGGAAGGGGATCGGGTGGAGTTCGTCTTCGAGTGCGGGTGGTGCGGCGGGGACAACTTCTTCGTGGGCAAGCAGGTCGGCTTCTGGGTCGACAAGTGGGAGGTGCCCTCGGAGTGGGACTGCCGCTTCTGCGACGGGCTCAACTACACGCACGACCCGCCGTGGACCGAGGCGTAGTCAGAGGCTGGAGATCAGTCCGGCGAGCGAGGCGAGGCCGCTGTTGATGGTCGGGGCCAGGCCGGTCGCGGCGAGGGTGAAGCCGAACAGCGTGCAGGCCAGTGCGGAGCCGATCCGGACGTAGCCGCCCTTGACCAGGACGACGACGATGATGCCCAGCAGCACGGCGGCGGAGATGGAGAGGGCCACGGCGGTGGTGCTCCTTCACAAGGGGTGGGGTGGGGCCGGCCGTGCTCGGGCGGGCCGGCCCCGGGGATGGGTGGGTGTGATCAGGCGTCGGTGAGGTTCTTGATGGCCTCCAGCGCCTGGCGGGGAGAGGCGACCTGCTCGGAGCGGCGGTTGCCGCTCTTGGAGCCGCGCCCGCCTCCGCCCTTGCCGCCGCCTCCGCCGCCGCGCCGGCGGGAGCGGCCCTCGCCCTCGTCGTCTTCGTCGGGCTCGGGCCAGAACTCGCCGGGCCGCACGGGCTCGTTCCAGTCGAACCACAGGCCGCGCCTGTCCAGCTCGCTGATCTCGTAGTCGGTGAGGCGGTTGACCTCGTCGGGGAACAGTTCGGAGAGGTCGGTGTCGAAGTCCGCGTACAGCGAGCGCATGAGCACGGCGCGGCCGTTGTCGAGGACGATGACCGCGACGCCGCCCGTGGAGACGCCGTTCTCCGGGTCGGCCTCGCCCTTGATGGCCCGCTCGATCGCGGAGCCTTCGTTGCGGGAGTAGCGGGCCGGGATGGTCGGCACGTCGTAGGCGTTCTCCATGGTGCCCTCCGCCGCCTTGCGGGTGGCGCCGGGCGAACCCATGTTGAAGATGACCGGGCGGCTGTTCTGCCGCAGGTTGTCCTTCATCTCCGTGGAGAAGCCGTTGTGCGCGAACGGCGACTGGCCCGCGGGGTTGAAGCCGATGCCGTACTTGAGCCCGGTGACCGTGAGGTCGTCGCCGTCCGTCTGGATGAACTCGCCGAAGTCCCCGTCCTGCGCCGCGGTCATGAACTCATCGGCGTACACGTTCAGCTGCCGGTACGGGCAGCGCGTGTCACCCGGCTTGTAGTCGTGCGGCTGGCCGTCGTGCGGCCAGGGCATCTCCGCCCTGATCTCGCACAGCGCCTTCGCCGCCCGCAGCTGCCGCGCCATCCACAGGGCGTTCGAGCCCTGCCGGTCGATGTACCGACCGAGCACGGTGGTCTTCTCGTCCTTGCGGACGGTGGACAGCCACACCACCTGTCCGTCCAGGGACTGGGCGGCCATGTTGATCGCGAAATACTGCGTCTTGCCGGAGCGGGACACACCCAGGATCAGGCCGTGGGCCGCGGCGTTCTTGTCGTGCTGGTACACCATGCTCTTCACCGGCTGGCCAGTGATGGTGAACCCGCACACGTACATGCCCTTGGCGTTCGGGGTGAGCAGCTCGCGGGTGGCGGGGAAGATCGCGCTGAGCGGCGGGGTGTCGAACGCGCTGATCAGGAACTCCGAGCCGTCGATGAGGACGAACACGCAGGAGTCGTCCTCGGGCAGGTTCAGCGCGCGGCAGACCTTGGCCAGGTCGATACGCGGGGTCTCGGTGGAGTCGGCCATCTTCGCCCGGTAGAAGGTCACCCCGCGTTCGTCGTCGCGGGTCTTGTGGACCAGCTCGGAGCCGGGGGCACCGCCCTTGGGCCCGCCGACCCGGTCCGTCCAGCGCTCCTGCGCGGTCGGCTTGGTGCGGCGCCGGGCGTTGGCGTCGGGGGTGATGCGGGCCTCCATCCAGCCGGGCCCGCCCTGGCGGCCAGGCTGGATGGCGACCTCCGCCAGGACGACGTCGCTGGAGTGCACGCCGAACGGCGCGGCGACCGCGGCCTCCGACAGGCCGGTGATCGGCCGTCCGGTCTCCGAGGCGCGCAGCAGGATCGTCATGTCGTGCCGCTGACCGTCGTGCCGGGTGGCCTTGACGATGTGCGTGCGGCCGGGCATCCCGGCCTGCTCCCACAGCAACCGTGCGTCGCGGGTGAGCAGGTCGGCGCCGTCGTCCGGCTGCGCCACCGACTCCTCGAGGACTTCGGCGGGCGCCGGCTGCGGGGCCGGGGCGGCGAGGGCGGGACGGTGGCGGCGGCGGGTGTGCCGAGAGAACGGCATCACCAGGTAGCCGGCCGCCGCCCATCCGGCGGCGAGCAGCCCGTCCATCCAATACGGGCCGAAGCCGGTGGTGTGCCCGGCGGCGACGTCGACGGCGGCGGCCAGGACCAGCGGGAACCAGCGCAGGATCTTGCGTCCGGCGCCGGGCTCATCGCTCTTGGCGGCCAGGAACCAGCCGCCGATCCCGGCAGCGCCGGCCAGCTGCACGACCTGGTTGACGGGGCTGTCGGAGTACAGGTTCGGGGCCACGGCCAGCAGGGGCGCGGCGAGGGTGTAGGCGAGGCGTTCGAGCGCGACACTGCGCGGCGTGGTCACCGGCTTCTCCTTCGGGAACAGGACGGGCGGCCCCGCAGGTATCGCGGGGCCGCCCGTGGCGGGGATGGGTGGGGGAGAGGGTCAGCGGTTGAAGAAGCCCGGCCTGGGGGTCTTCTCGCGCCGGTTGGAGCGGATGTCGTCCAGCGCCCCGTAGAGCGTGGAGTGGGTGCGTCGGGTCTGGTGGGTGAGGTCGGCGGTCTCCTCAGCGGTGTCGGCCAGCTTGCGGACCTGGACCGCGGCGCCGCCCAGCGCGACGGCCACGTTGTTGGTCAGCTCCACGAACTTCACGTCCAGGCCGGCGTTGGCGATGTCGCGGGCCACGTCCTCGGTGCGGGAGGCGTTGGCCTGCATGCTGCGCCGCAGCGACTCCAGTTCGAGGACGGCGTCGTCCATGGCCCTGCCGAGCTTGTCCAGCTTGGCCTGGACGGCCTTGTAGCGGTTGTCGCCGTCGGCCGGGGCGGGCGCCGCGCTGGTGTTGTGGGGTGCAAGATCGCTCATCGGCGTCTTCCCTCCGTGTCTAGTCGTGGTGGGCGGCGGCCGACGCGAACTTCAGGCCCGCGTCTTCCTTGGCGGCCATGTCCTGGCCGTAGATGCGGGCGACCATCGCGGCCGCGAGCGTGGCGGCCTCCTTGGCGATGCCGCACTGCTCGGCACACCGTTCGGCCTGCTGCTTCATGCGGGCTGCGGAGTCGGCCAGGTCCGTGATCAGGTTGGTGACCTGGGTGGAGATGTTGTGGTCGCCGATCAGGTCGGTGGCCATGTCCCGCAGGGCGTCGGCGACTTTGGCCAGCGCCTCCGCCAGGGCTTCGGCCCGCTCCTGGTCCATGCCGGCCTGGATGGCGATGTTCGCCATCTCCATCAGGAACTCGTCGAACGTGATGTCCGTCCGGTGCTGGACACCGAGGCCGCCCGCGCCGGACGGGCTGCTGACTTCCGAGCTGCTCACGCTGCTCCCTTCCGTGCTGGTGGGTCGGCTGGTGCCGGGCCGTGCGGTGTGCTTCTCCGGCGTGGGCGGCAGGCCCCTCACGCCGGTCGTGACGGCCGCGGGCTTGTCGGGGACGATGTCCGCGTCGACGATGTCGTCCTCGCCCTTGCTGTCCGTGCGCGGCGGGCGGGTGGGCCGGCCGGGAAAGTCGACCGTCGGGGTGGAGTCCTCCTCGCCGAACGGGCTGGCCGCCGGACGGCCACGCCGACCGGTACGACTACGACCCGTACGACCACGCCCCGTCCGACTGGTGCGCCCCGTGCGGCGGGTACGTCCGCGCCGTCCGGCCCGGCCCGTGCCGCCGGTGCGCCGACGCCGGAACCGGCGCCGCTTCTTCGCACCGTCAGACGCCCCGTCACCGGCCGTTGAGTCGGCGCCCGGCGCATCGCCCGCCTTGCCGTCCTTCGCGGCGCTGGAGGCCCCGTCGGGGCCGTCCTTGGCGGACTTCCCGTCCTTGCCGTCGGTGCTCTTGCCGTCGTCGGTGCCCTTGCCCTTGGAGTCCTTGTCCTTGGTCAGGCTCACCTTCTCGGTGCCGGCCTTGGCATCTTTCGCGTCCGCGGCGGCCTTCGCGTCGGCGCGGCGCTTGTCGAAGCGGCGCTGGGCTTCCTCACCGACGGCCTGACCCAGCGTGGTGCGGCCCGAGTCGGCCGACGCCGCGGCTTCCCGCTTCGCCTTCCGTGCCTCCGCCCGCTCCGCCTTCTTGGCCCGGCGGCCCTCCCACGCCTGCTGCCGCTGGGCGCGCGCCTGGTCGCGGTCCTTGCTCCGGTCCGCGACACCGGCGGCGTGCCCGGCGCTGCGCCGCTCCTGCCGCCCGGCCTGCCGGACCCCGGCGCGCTCCTGGCGGCCGCGGGCCCGCTCGGCACGAGCGCCGGACGCCTGACTGGCCCCGTCACCACGGGAGTTGCCGTTCCGGCCGGAGCTACCAGAGCCCGCCTGAGAGCCTTTCGACCCCCCGGACGAACCGCTGCGCCCAGGACCGGATGCACGGCCGCCAGAGCCCGCCTGGGACCCCTTCGTGCCGCCCTTGCCGCCTCCGCTCCCCCCTGCCGATCCGGACCCCGAACGCCCGCCGGGGCCACCGGAGTTGGGACCGCGCGAGCCGCCGGAGCGGTTCGACCCCGGGCCCGAGTTGTTGTGGGACGGACCGCTGCCGCCACCGCCGCGCGAGGACCCGCCCCCGCCGCCGGCCTTCGAGCGGCCCTTGTCCGCCCCCAGGCCGGAGCCGGACGCTTTCGTGCGGTCGGCGTCGGCCTTTCCGCGCGCCGCCGCCTTGTCGCCCTTCGCTTTCATCATCGCGGCGTGGAGCTTTCCGTTCTGCTCCATCATCGCGACTTCTTGCGCGGTGCGGCCCTCCAGCAGCGCGGCCTTCCGTGCTATTTCAGCCTCACGGAAAGGCGTTTCGCTTTCATGATTGGCCCGCGCCATTTCCAGCCGGAATTCCAACCAGTCACCGAGACGGTCAGCGAGAGAACGAGGCTGTTCGTATTCGCCTTCCTCGCATTCGCCGTCATCTTCGCTGATTTCCGGTGCTGTAATTCCTTCAGAGCGCAGGGCCGCTGACGGGTCCGGTGCTGCCGGAATCGTCGGCAGTTCCATCGTCATCTCTTCCGGCGACTCCGGCGGCGCCGGGGGAATGTCTTCCGGCGGCGGAATGGTGTCGCCGTAATCCGGGATCGGCGGTGGCACGTACGTGGAATCACCGCTCCAGGGGCCCTGGACCAGGGTCCCTGTGCCGTCCTCATCGGACACGGTGCGCCTCCCTCCTGGGACTTGACAGAGCGTGGGATCTTGTGTGCACGCGTGTGCACGTGCACGTGTGCACGCTTTACGCGCGCGAGGCCCCGCCGGAGCCCGGCGGGGCCTTCGCTGGTGACGTTCAGTTACGCGGGGGGTGCTTCGCCACGACCTGCTCCGCGTACTGCAGCAGGTCGTTCCAGATCCGTCCGTTGCCCTCCACCCGCTGGTCCAGCGCCGTGATGAACAGGCGGCAGATCAGCGCGAATCCGGAGTAGACGTCGCCGCGACCGGCTTTGACGTCCTTGGACATTCGGGATCGTGCCAGGCGGAGCCAGAATTCCATCAGCCCTGCCTCGCCGCGAGATTCGCGGGCTTTCTTCGCCTCTTCCTTCAGCCAGTTCTGACGCCGTTCGGCGGACCGTTCGGCACTGCTGAGGGGGCGGTTCACGCCGACTCCCGACCGAGGTCGTAAATCGACGTGGGACCACCATATCCGGAATTCTCGCTCTGCGCACCCTGCTGCGGCGGGTTGGGTGCGGCCTGGAGCGTCGGCGGGTTCTTCTTACGCTGCTTTTCCAGCTCCTTTTCCTTCCTTCCCTTGACCGTATTCACCACGTTCTCGTCGTGGGCGCGGCGCTTATAGGCGCTCTTTTCCAGGCCCTCGGTGAGGTTGTTCAGGTTCTTGAGCACGTTCCCGAGGGCCTTTTCGACGGGCATCGCGCGCATCCTGGCGTGGTACCAGCGGTCGCCCTCCACGTGCGTCTTGCGCAGGTGCACGCGGGTCTCGATCGCGAGGGTCTCCAGGTTCTTGCCGATGTCCAGCAGGACCCGCTGAACGTCGGCCAGGTACCGGGCGGTTGCCTCCGGGCTCTGCGCGACGTCGCGCAGAGGTGCGTAATTCGGGTCGCTGTTGCTGTTCACGGCGGGGATTCCCTCCTGGTGTACTGGTGGGGCTGTCGACTGCTTCCGGCAGTCGCAGCGAGGGCCAGCCCACTTCCGATGGGCTGGCCCTCACTGCTGTGTGCCGGACGGCGGATCAGCGCAGGTGCTTGTCCGCGTCCTCGGGACGCAGCAGGCCGGCCTCCTTCAGCAGTCGGACTGCGCGGGACTGGTTGACGCTGAGCTTGGTGCGGGCCTGGTAGAGGGTGACGAAGCCGTCCTCATCACGCGGCAGGTTCTGTACGAGCGGCAGGAGTTCAGCGTCCGTCCGTACAGGCGTACCGGGACGGTCCGCACCCGCCGCACCGCTGGTTCCGGTTGCAGGAGAAGACGCGGCACCCGTACCTGTACGGGCCTCCGGAACACCGTCACCGCCGGACTGTGTACGGACGCTGACCGACCCGGTACGCGCCTGTACGGCCGCACTGGCCGTACCGGTACGCCCCGCAGCCGCTGTACCTGTACGCCGCGCCCCGTCGGGGGTGGTGTGTACGCCGTCTGTACGGTCGCTGTACGGCCTGGTCACCGCCGCTTCGGACCCGTCATCGTGCGGCGGGTGCGAGGCGGGGCGTACAGGGTCCGTACCGTCGCGTCCGGTGCCCATTCCCTGCGGCCGGACCGTGCTTCGAGCGGTGTACAGGTCGGGGCTGGCGGCCCCTGTACGGCTGGACGACGTGCCGTCCGTTCCGTCGGTACGCCGGTGCGTACCTGTACGGGCGGGCGTTCCGTTTCCGCTGTCCGTACCGGTACGGCCGCCCGCAGCAGCCGTACTGCCGTGCCCGTTCGTACCGTCGTCGTGCATGAGCGTGTGGACGCGCCAGATGACGGCCACGAAGATCAGTACGACGAACGTGGTCAGCTGCCACGGTGCCGACTGGCCTTCCTTGACGATGTGGGCCTGCTCGGACAGGTGGTACGTCACGTTCGCCGACGCCATCAGCAGCAGCGCGTAGGGGATGTCCTTCTTGGCCCGGAACGCGGTGACGCAGTAGACGTCGATGCTGACCGGCAGCAGCGGGGCGACGTACTGGTTGATGCCGACCATGCGGGCCAGCTCATACTCGCCGGAGGCGGCAAGACCGACGCCGGCGGCGAGCGCGATCCACGGGGCGGTCTTCCACGCCTTGCGGCTGAGGTTCTGCTGCCAGCCCCGGAAGCGGGAGTTGGCCCGCTTCGCCGCCCGGGCCTCCTCGAGCAGCCGGCGGGCGCGGGCCTCATCGGCCTGCGCCCGGTCGGTGATGCCCTTCGCCTTGCGCTCCGCCTCCGTGGTGATGCGGTCGGCCTCCTTCTGGGCGGCCTCCCGCAGCTGCACCGCGACGGTCTTGGCTTCCTCCCGCAGCCGCTCGCGCTGCTTGTCGCACGCCTGCTTGAGCCCGGCGAGTTCATCGGCGAGGGCCTTGCGCTTGGCGGCGGCCTCCGTGTCGAACTGGTCGGTGAGCTCGCGCAGCTTCTCGCGCAGCTCGGTGCGGACCTGCTCCGCCTCGGTGTGCGCGGCGGCAACATAGCTGTCGGCTTCGCGGCGCCGGTCGTCAGCGGCCTTGACCGCATCCGCGTACAGCGCCTCCGCCTCCGCCCGGCGGCCGTCGTAATGTTCGGCCGCCGTCGCCGCGAGCTGGGCGAACCGCTCGCGGGCCTGGTCGACCTCCCGCTGCGCCGCGGCCACCAGTTCGTCGGCCTGCTCCTGGGCGCGGGCAAGGATCTGCCCGGCCTCAAGGCGGCGCTGGTCGACCAAGGCGCTGATCTCGGTGAGGTCGGCTTCGGCCATGCGCCGCAGCTCGGCAACCGCCTTGCCGGTCGCCTCACGGTCGGTGGCGGCCAGCTCGGTCAGGTCGGCGACCTGCGCGCGGGCCTCCTTGACGAGGGTCTCGGCACGGTCGCGGGCTTCCGTCAGGAGCCGGTCGGCCTCGCCGCGCGCGGCCTCCAGGTCGCTCTTGGCCGCCGTGCGCTGGGCGGTGACCTCCTGACCGGCGTCGGCGGTAATGCCCGCGGCACGGGTCTGCGCCTCGGTCATCAGCGCGGTGACCTTCGCGTGCGTGTCGGCGACGGTGCGCGCGGCCGCGCTCTCGGCTTCCGCCTGGAGGGCGGCGGCCTGCTCGCGTGCGGTGTCGATGACGTCGGCGGCCCGGTCCCGGGCGTCCGCGACGGGGGCCGACGCCTCGAAGTCCACCTCCGCCTCCGTGGTCCCGGCCGGGGTCTCGGGAGCGTCGGGGGTGGGGGAGGCGGTGGGCTGCGGAGCCGGACGGGTTGCCGCCAGCTTCTTACGGGCGGTGGGCCTCTTGTTGCGGGTTCGAGTGGCGGCCACGCCGCCTCCTTCCAGGTCGATGCCGCCCGGGGGCGGCGGTTCACGGGTGGTTCGGTCAGTCGCGCTGGGCGGGCAGCTCCGGCCGCTGGTTGGCGGTCGCGTGCTGCTGGGTCAGCCAGGCGATGGCGGCCGCGGTCATGTCGTCGGCCGCGCCGTCGGTGTTGAGCGGGGCGGTGTCGATGTCGCGCATCGCGTCGACGGCGGGCAGCAGCCGCATGTAGTCCGCGTTGGCGTAGTGGACGAAGCGGCCGGTGGCCACGGCGACCAGGTCGTAGGTGCCCTCCAGCCAGGTCCGCTGGACCCGGCACACGAAGGTGTGGCCGGCCTGCCCGGTCCAGAACATCTCCGGGTCGCGGTACAGGACGAACTGACCCTGCTTGAACTTGATCGCGGGGGTGGTGCTCTTGGCGCTGTCGCGCACGGCAACTCCTTGGCGGGTCACGTGGTCCGGGCTGTCCGGCTCCCCGTCACCGCCCGACCCGGCCGCCAGCGTTCGGCGGTCGGTGCGGGCAGATCAGGCAACCGTCAGGCCACGACCGCGAGGTGCCGGTGCGGGGCGACGACCTGGCCGTCGGGGAGCAGCTCCCCGGTGTCCTCGAAGAGCAGGACGCCGTTGCACAGCAGGCTCCAGCCCTGCTCCGGGTGGGCGGCCACGACGTGCGCGGCCTCGCGGTCCGAGCTGGTGGCCGACGGACACGTCGGGGTGTGCGTGCACAGTGAGTCCGACAGCCGGGTGGAGCCGGTTGCAGTCGTCGCGGTGTCGAGCTGGGTACTGCTGCGCATGGGCTCTCCTGCGGGGATGCGGGCCCGAGACTTTCCCGGGCTGGAGACGTGCGAAAGGCCGGCCGCCCGCACCACGGGCGTCTGGCCTGGTTGAACAGCGTGGTGCGAGAGGGGAGTTGACTGTCGCTCCCGTACGGATGGCGTCAGGCGGAGGCGGCCGCAGCGCGCTCGCGGGCCTCGCGGCGCTTGAGGGAACGGCGCTCCTTCTCGGACAGCCCGCCCCACACACCCGCGTCCTCGCCCCGCTCCAGCGCACCCTGGAGGCAGCTCTCCATGAGCGGGCAGCGACGGCAGACGGCCTTGGCCTCCTCGATCTGGAACAGCGCCGGGCCGGTGTCGCCGATCGGGAAGAACAGCTCGGGGTCCTCATCGACGCAGGCGGCGCGGGACCGCTCGATCGCGTCAGTGGAGACCGGCGCGTAGGCGTGGCTGCGTACGACGGCGACGGACACTCGCTTCATGTGGGCCTCCCAAAAGATCCGTGTACGAGCCAGCCCCGGGGCGGAATCCCCGGGACTGGCTCGTGTATTGGCGGCGGGCTGAGCTACTTGGCGTCGATGTGGCAGCGGATCTGCTTGCCCACCGGAGAGGACACGACGTCCCAGCCAGGCGCCAGCATGTCCAGCAGACCCAGGCCGCGCCCGGACTCCGCGGTCTCGCTGTCCATCGCCACCGCGCTGCGGTGAGGCAGCAGATCGGCGGCGGGGTCGTGCACGTTCACCTGGACGCTGCGCCCGGTGACGTACACCTCTACGACCAGCGGCACGTGATCACCGCAGGCCCGCACGGCGTTGCCGAGCAGCTCCGAGACGAGCCACTCAGCGGTGTCGGCGGTCGCCTGGCCGGCCCCGTACGCCATCGGCACCGACACGGTCAGACCGCGCACCGTGCTGAAGGCGACCTCGGAGGCCGTGATGTGGGCGACGAAGCCACGGTCGCGGTGCTGGACGTACAGGCCGGGGACGCAGGCCGGAAGCGCCGGCCGTTGCGAACGGCGCTGGTCGTCCATGCGGGTTCGGCGCAACATGTCGTCCATGTCCGGGCTGCTGTCTGCCCGTGCACCAGGAGGCGCGGGAGATGTCATGATGGGACTCAAGGTTTTTCCTCTCACGGATTGACCTGCTGAACGGCCCTGGGGCGCAATCCCGGGGCCGCTCGTTTTGGCTGGTCGTACGAGCAGCCACGGCCCCGGCCGACCCGAGGTGATCGGGTCGGCCGGGGCCGTGGTCGTTCGTGCGGGTCGGTTCAGCGCTCGGGGCGCTTGGGGTGGAGCGTGGTCAGCGGAACCGCGGGGCCCTCCGTGGGAGCGTCACCAGCGGGCACCGCCCGGCGGTTCTTATCGGCGTCTGCCACGCGCGGCAGCACCGCGTCCCAGTCGGCCACGCGCCCTGCCAGCGTGCGCTCCGCGCGAGCCCGCAGGGTCCGGTCGGTCTGCGGACTGAACGCCTTGGGCAGCACTGCGGTGGCTTGGCGGCTGGAGGCTTCCGTGATGGCGTCGGCCAGGAGCTCCCGCCACTCAGCGATCGTCAGATCGAGCTTCACTCGCCGGTTGCTGCCGTCACATCGGCGGGGTTCGGCGGTGCCGGCGCGGCCGGTGTGGTGGGGGACCAGCTTCGGGTTGCGGCCGTCGTGCCCGGTGATGGGGCACCAGCGACTGCAGTTCGGGCAGACCAGGCTCTCCGTGCCGGGGAGCAGGTCGATGTCGATGGGGGGCAGCTTCGAGACGGTGATCGCGGGGAGGCTGCTGACCTGCTTCGTGCGGGTCCGGGTCGGACGCTTGCGGGCCGTGGGCATCGCGGACGTGATGGTCATGCGGGATCTCCTTGTGTACGGAGGGGAGGGGCTGCGTCGCGGTGCTCTCTCCGCCCGCCAGGCGCACGGGAGACCCGGCGTCCTGGGGGACGGACAGCGCATCAGCGCTGCGACGTGCATGCAGGTGAGTCGAGAACCCGGGGGATTTAGTGGTGCATCAACCCCGGCCACCCCGTGAGGGGCGGACGACTTCCTGCGGTCTTGCGGTGGTGCAGGGTGCGTAGCCCTGTTCAACGGATCGTTAGGGCTATCGCTATCGCCAAGTAGAGACCATGCGGCAACGCCGAGTCAATAGCGATAGCTCTATTCGTGTTGATCGCTTGTGCTCGCCCATCGCTGACTGATAGAGCTAGCCCTAGAATCAGACCCGAGCAGCACTCCGAAAGGTGGCTCCGATGCCCGTCTCGTATCGCGACATCGCCGCTGACCTGCGACAGCAGATCAGCCACGGGCGGTACGTGCCGGGCGACAAGCTGCCGATGCTGACCGAGCTTCAGACGCAGTACGGCGCGGGCTACCAAACGGTGCGGAGCGCCATCGCTCTTCTGGAGCAAGAGGGCTTGGTCATCGCGGTACGCCGAAGAGGGACGATCGTTCGGGAACGTCCGGAGAAGCGACGCATCACCCGGTCGCGCCAGGTCTTCCGTGACGAGATCGGCTACTACTTCGACCCGACCGCCCAGTCGTGGGCGGCCCTGGAGACGCCCACCCTGCGGTGGGGCATCGTGCCGGTCGATCTCGCTGCCCTCATGGGCCTCGCCACCGGCGCCGAAGTCTTCATCCGGGACCGCGTGATGGGCGACCCCGAGACGAGGAAGCCGAAGCAGTTGGCGACCAGCTACCTGCCGGCCGAACTCGCTCGAGGAACCCTCCTCGCCGAAGCCGATACCGGCCCAGGAGGTATTTACGACCGGCTGGAGGAGATGGGACATCGACCCCTGCGCTGGAGCGAGAGCGTCTCGGCTCGCATGCCTTCCCCTGAAGAAGCCGAAGCCCTGAACCTTCCTGCCGACGTAGGCGTTCCGCTCTTGCGCGTCGTACGAGTCACGACCTCGCCCACCGGCGAAGTCGTTGAGCTCAACGACACCCGGATGAGCGCCGAAGAGTTCGAGATCGGCTACTCCATCCGTCGTCACGCCAGTGCCCGGCTCTCGGATGCGGACGAAGACGGAGACGAAGAAGACCACTGAAGAACACCTCCCTGACCGGGCTTGACTGCTTGCAGTTCGGTTCTAGGCCCGGGGGAGTCATGAGTTCCAGATCTGACATGTGGCCTGACGAACTGGCCACATCAGCCACAGGATTGGGGCGGGATGGCACAGAGGCCAAGGGAGTTGACGCCCTGGGTGTCGCCCTTGCACAACTGGGGTTACGAGCTGCGGCAGCTCCGAAAGCTGCGAGGGTGGAGCCTGCGCGACCTGTCGCAGCGAGCGGTGCTCGACCACAGCCACCTGGGGCGATTCGAGCGCGCCGAACGGAAGGCCGACCGCTCACAGGCCGCACTCCTGGACCAAGTCCTGGGCGCGAACGGCATGTTATTCCGCCTGTGGGAGCGGATCGACGACGGACGTGGCCATGTGGCCAATTCGCCGGTTCATGTGGCCAAGTCATCAGTTGATCTAGCTTTGGGCTTGCCAGACCAGGCAGCGTCGGACGGTGAGGGGCTCTCTGTCCCGTGTCGTCTACGTGATGGGTCGGTGGTTTGGGTGGCTCTGGATCGGCGTGCGCTGCTGCGCACTGGGGTGGGGCTTGGAGCCGCTGCCGCGGTCGGAGTGGGTTCGCCGGCAACAGCGGACTCGAGCGCTGTACCAGGCTTGGTCCGCAAGGCGCGGGCCGCGTCAGCGTACGGGTCCACGCCGGTGGAGCACCTGCGCCGCACCCGCCGCCTCCTGATCGACAGCGACAACCTCCTGGGGCCTCGGCAAGTCGTCGGCGCGGTACGCGACCACATCCAGGTCATCCAGGAGCTGCGGCGGGACGCCAAAGGCATCGACCGGCGCGACCTCATGGAGCTGCAAACGCAGTACGGAGAGTTCCTGTCCTGGATCTACCAGGATCTGGGCAACCCGGAGGCGGCGTCGTACTGGCTGGACCGGGCAATGCAGTGGTCGCACACGGTCGGAGACACCGATCTGAGCACATACGTCATGGCCCGCAAGGCGCAACTGGCCGGTGACACAGCGGATTTGGTCGACGTAGTCGACCTCGCAGAAGCCGCGCAGCGCATGGCGCGCCCGCGCAGCCGGCTCGCCGCCGTCGCGCGCACGTATGAGGCGTACGGGCACGCGTTGCGCGGCGACGCTGACGAGAGCGAGCGCGCCATCGACGACGTCCGCAACGCCCTCGATGGCGCGGCCGCCGACCCCACTCCGTGGGGCGTGTGGCTGTCCGCCTCGTATGTAGAGATCCACCGCGCTCAGGGCCTGGAGGCCCTCGGCAAGCACGACCAGGCCGCAGATGGGTTCGCCGCTGCGATCCGGATGATGCCGGACGGCTACCACCGCGACCGCGGTGTCTACATGGCGCGGCAGGCCGTGGCTCTGGCCGGCGCCCGGGTGCCGGAGCAGGCCGCTGCGGTCGGTATGAACGCGCTGATGGTCGCGGGAGACACGGGATCGGGCCGGATCACGAACGAGCTCACTCGGCTCGACAAGGCCCTGACCCCCTGGCAGCGCGTGCCGGAGGTCGAAGAGTTCCGCGCCGCCTTCGACTCCACCCTTGTCCACGAGACAGAAACGGAAGCCTGATCAGATGACCGCCCGCCCGTACGTCCTGCTCTCCGCCGCCATGTCGGTTGACGGCTACCTGGACGACACCAGCCCCGAGCGGCTGCGCCTGTCCAACGCGGAGGACTTCGACCGCGTCGACCAGGTCCGCGCCGAATCCGACGCCATACTGATCGGCGCGAACACCATGCGCCGGGACAACCCGCGTCTGCTGGTCAACAGCGACGAACGGCGCGCTCAGCGCGTCGCCGACGGCAAGCCGGAGTACCCGCTGAAGGTCACGGTCACCCAGTCCGGCGACCTCTCCGCCGACCTGAACTTCTGGCACCACGGCGGCGACAAGCTGGTGGTCACCGTGGACAGCGCGGTGGAGAAGGTGCGCGCCACCCTGGGCGACCTGGCCGACGTGGTCGGTGTCGGCCCCGAGCTCGACTGGGGCCTGGTCCTCGATGAGCTCGGGCGCCGCGGCGTCGGCCGGCTCATGGTGGAGGGCGGTGGCACCATCCACACGCAGCTGATGGCCGCGAACCTCGCCGACGAAGTCCACCTCGCTATCGCCCCGCTCCTTGTCGGCCAGCCCGAGGCGGCTCAGTTCCTGGGCGCCGCGGACTATCCGGGCGGGTCGACCGCCCGGATGAAGGTGCTGGAAGTCCGCGCGATCGACGACGTCGTGTTCGTCCGCTACGCGCCCAAGGAGCGCGGCTGATGTACGCGCGCGGTGACATTCGGCGGTGACATCCGGATGTCACCGCCGAATGTCACCGCGCGCGTACATCAGCCGCGCTCCTTGGGCGCGTAGCGGACGAACACGACGTCGTCGATCGCGCGGACTTTCAGCACCTTCATCCGGGCGGTCGACCCGCCCGGATAGTCCGCGGCGCCCAGGAGTTGATCCGGATGTCACCGCCGAATGTCACCAGACACCTAGTCAAGTCCCATGCCACGCTAGCCGCGTCCGCGCTGCTGCCCGACCTATAAGGGGGTGTGAAGTGCCTATACGACAGACGACTTTCCCGTGTGGCGGGCAATTTACTGCGCGCTTCCCGTCTGGCGGGCTCGGCATTCCGGGCACCTCGGGCGTTGTGCGAATTCGCCTCGCAGTTCTATCCGGTCGTGCGGTTAGGCTGCTCGCAGACGTGATCCATAACGGCGAGAACCCCCGGGACCGGGCCTGGTCCACTGGGGGCTCTCGAACGGGGCGAAGCTCCGTTGGGCGACACACCTTGATGGGAGGTGCTCGCGGGATGAAGGTTACCCGCACGCGTGGAACCACACGCGCAGCTACGCCGTTCTTCAATCGCGATCACGCCATCCGGGCTGTACGCGCGCATGCTGACGCCAGCCTCCGGATTCAGGGGGTTGGGATGACCTAGTGGCCATCGGCCGCGCGCGCCAAGAAAAGGTGGACTAGCCATCCCCTTCGGCCTCGCGCGGCCCGTCTACCGCCTGGAATAGCCACCAGAGCGGTCCGCTCAGATCCCGGCTGCTACCGGTTCTGAGCCGCGGCTTATCAAGCCGCTCATTTCGATCCGGCCCCTCATCAGGGCCATTGCACTGCACTGCACTGCACCACCCGCGGGCCCCCGCCAAGGGGCTTCGCGGTTCGTTCCGAGGCCCGGCCAAGGGCTTTCGGAACACCAGCACCAAGTCGTCAACGGAAGGAGATCCGCCTCTGGCCTTCGTACTGTCGCCCGCTCCTCACGGAGGGGGCTCACCTGTCCCGCCACACGAGCCATCGAGATCGGCCCCGGCCAAGGGGCCCCTCTGCGTTGATCCATATGGAAGGTCGGTATCGCCATAGTGCACGAGCGTGAGTCGTCTTGTCAGGTCGACCACGACCAGGCCGCACCCCCGCCGGGGGTGATTTCTGCTGGTTGTGGTGTCCCTCCTGGCGGGATTGTGACGTACATCACACTCCTTGACTGTCACACGGATGACGCCGGTCCGGCGGACCGCCTGACCTCGGGGATGTTCCTGTGAGCGCTGGAGCGGCGTCGGCCGCCACGCTAGATCACCCCCTGTGGGAGTCCATCGACAACTCCGTCGACGGGGCTCCGGCCGGGCGGGTTCGGCGGCAGCGGGTGCGGGTGCCGATGCGTCTGGTGTCCTCGCCGCACTACCAGGACGTCGCGTTGTCGGTGTACGTGAAGGTGAAGGCGCTCGGGCTGCGGCCGGAGGGGTGCCAGGCGAAGTCCACGACGATCGCCTCGTATCTGGGGCTGTCGACGGCGTCGGTGGAGCGGGGGATGACGCAGCTGCGTCGTCCTGGTCCGGACGGGGTGGTGGAGCTGTTCTCGGATCGTCGGACGCTGCCGGGCGGCACGGGCACGTCGGCGGTGCGGACGGTACGGGCGATGACTCGTACGGAGGCGTTCGTGTGGCTGCCGGTGGCGGCCGCGGAGGACCTCACGCCCCGAGAGCTGCGTGCGTTCGCTCTGATCGCGTATGCGCAGGCGCGGGGGATCACGCTGACGGAGGCTGAGCTGGCGGCCGGCCTGCGGCATCACTCGGGCCAGAAGGCCGGTCAGCCGTTGTCGGTGACGGCGGCGTCGGCGGTCGTGGACGAGGTGGAGGCGGCGCGCTGGGTGACGGTGCAGCGGCGTGCGGGGGCGCAGGGGCGCCACCGGTATATCGCGCACGACATCGCTCCTGAGGCCCGTCCGGAGGGTGGCTGCGCGGCGGTCGCGGGGGCTGTTGAGGCTGGTGTGACCAGTGGTTCGCAGGAGTCGGTTAGTTCTCTGGTTGGTGAGGGATCGGGTTCGCCGGTTGGTGAGGGATCCCTCGCGAATGAGGAATCACCTAGGACTGACTCACCGGATGACGAGGGCGCGTTCTTGTCACCCGCCGTAGGCGAGGTACCGGTAGTTGAGGGCGCTGGGGCTGTGGAAAACTCGGCTGCTGCGAGTGCGCGTGCGGAAGGCGGCGGTGGTCTCGCGCTTCGCGCGGGTGGAAACAGCCGACCCTCCCCTTCGAAGCCAGAAACCGAAAAGCGCAGCAGCAGGGACGGAGGTTCCCGCCGGTCGTCGTACGACGGACCGCAGTTGGCCATGAACCCCCAGATCTACGCCGTGCTGGAGCCGGTTCACCTGCTGCTGGAGCGGGTGAACAGCGACTTCGTCGTCCGGCAGATCGCCCGTGCGGTGGGCCGCCAGCTGCGCGAGGGCACGGATGCCGAACGCTTGCACCACCGGCTCACCGCCCGGTTCTCCAAGGTGATGCTCTCGGAGATCCGCGACCCGGGCCGGTGGCTGCTCGGGGTGGCCCTGCCGCGCTGGGGCTGCGGCTTCCAGGACTGTGAGGCCGGTGTCCTGTGGTCGACCGGCAAGGACTGCGAAGTGTGTGCCGAGATCGTCCAGGACAAGACCGCCGCCCGCAGGCACGCCCAGCGCATCGAGCAGGGCCTGTGCCCCGAGCACGGCACCCGGCCCGGCCCGGGCGGCCACTGCGTCGACTGCGTGCTGGACGACGCGATCCGCAACCCGGCGTCGGCCCCGGCCCCGGCACAGCGCGAGCCGGAGGGTCCGCCGCGCGGTTCCTGCGGGGACTGTGGCGCCCGGATCGTCGTGGTCGGCCGCGCCCTCGAGGACGGCCTGTGCAAGCTCTGCCGCGAGGAAGCCGCCGCGCTGGCCGCTGCCTCCGCACCCGCGGCCGCGCCCCGCCAGGCGGGCCCCGTGACGGCTGAGCAGCAGACCTGCTCGGGCCGGGACGGAACCGTGCCGTGCGGGCGGAAGCCCCTGCCGTTTCGCAACGTCTGCGGAGTCCACCGCGTCCAGGAGCTGGCCGGGGAGGTGGCGTGATGACCGAGACACCGCAGCTCAGCGGCGTGGACCTGGCCCGCGTCGCACTGCGCGCAGCCAAGGTAGCGGCGCAGAAGAACGGCGGCGGCCGTACGGCGCAGCCGAAGCCGCGCACGACCCGGGTGGTCCGGCGCGACGGGCGCGAGCCGATGGGGCTCGGTGCCGCGATCAGCGCCCTGGTGACCGAGCGGGCCTGGGAGCTCCCGGCCGCAGGCGCTTCCCTGCGCGCACGGTGGGAAGCCATCGCACCTGACTTCGGGCACGTCGTCGCGGTCGGGTGCGACGCCGACTCCGGCCGGCTCACCGTGTGCCCGGAGTCGGCGGCCTGGGCGACGAAGCTGCGCCTGGAGCAGGCCCGCGTCGTCGAAGCGGCCAACGAGTCTGCGGGCCGCACGGTCGTACGGGGGCTGCGGATCCTCGCGCCCGGCTCGGTGCCCGTGTCCGAGCCGGCCGACGTCACCCCGGAGTCGGGGTGCCCGTAAAGAACTGTGTCACCAACCGCAAACGACGGCGTCCCGTGCGATACGTCTGGCGGTACGTGTCAGCCGAGCACGGTGGGAGCCGACGGCGGTTGCCATGGAGGTGTCGGCGTACCGTCCGGGTCCAAGCCGTATGGCCACTGCCTTCTGAGCACCTCCCGCATCTCGGCCAGGCGGTACAGGACGTGGGTGCTGCCGCGGTCGGCGGCCTGCCGGAACAGGGCTTCAGCACCCTCCCGGTCCCCGGCCTCCTCCCGCACCTGGGCCAGGCGGCACAGGACGTCGGTGTTGCCGCGGTCGGCGGCCTGCCGGGCCAGGGCTTCAGCACCCTCCCGGTCCCCGGCCTCCTCCCGCATCTCGGCCAGGCGGTACAGGACGTCGGTGTTGCCGCGGTCGGCGGCCTGCCGGAACAGGGCTTCAGCACCCTCCCGGTCCCCGGCCCCCTCCCGCACCTGGGCCAGGCGGCACAGGACGTCGGTGTTGCCGCGGTCGGCGGCCTGCCGGAACAGGGCTTCAGCACCCTCCCGGTCCCCGGCCCCCTCCCGCACCTGGGCCAGGCGGCACAGGACGTCGGTGTTGCCGCGGTCGGCGGCCTGCCGGGCCAGGGCTTCAGCACCCTCCCGGTCCCCGGCCTCCTCCCGCATGTCGGCCAGGCGGTACAGGACGTGGGTGTTGCCGCGGTCGGCGGCCTGCCGGAGCACGGCTTCAGCACCCTCCCGGTCCCCGGCCCCCTCCCACATCATGGCCAGGCGGAACAGAGCGGTGGTGCTGCCGCGGTCGGCGGCCTGCCGGAACAGGGCTTCAGCACCCTCCCGGTCCCCGTCCCGCTCCCGCATGTCGGCCAGGCGGTACAGGACGTCGGTGTTGCCGCGGTCGGCGGCCTGCCGGAGCACGGCTTCAGCACCCTCCCGGTCCCCGTCCCGCTCCCGCATGTCGGCCAGGCGGCACAGGACGTCGGTGTTGCCGCGGTCGGCGGCCTGCCGGGCCAGGGCTTCAGCACCCTCCCGGTCCCCGGCCCGCTCCCGCATGTCGGCCAGGCGGTACAGGGCGTCGGTGTTGCCGCGGTCGGCGGCCTGCCGGGCCAGGGCTTCAGCACCCTCCCGGTCCCCGGCCCGCTCCCGCATGTCGGCCAGGCCGGACAGAGCGGTGGTGCTGCCGCGGTCGGCGGCCTGCCGGAGCAGGGCTTCAGCACCCTCCCGGTCCCCGGCCCGCTCCCGCATCATGGCCAGGCGGAACAGAGCGGTGGTGCTGCCGTGGGTGGCGGCGCGGTGGCGTAGGTGGTGGGCCCATTGCAAGCGGTGGCGTCCCTCGGCTGCCTCGGTGAGGTTGCCCAGGTCGTCGGGGCGGACGAGGTGGGTGTGGGCGGCGTGCCAGAAGGAGGCAGGCGGGCACAGGTGGCGGCGGGTGGTGCGGCTGTGTTGTTCGAGGTAGTCGGCGAGCCGGAACTGTGGTCCCGCAGGCGGCGGGGCCGGTGCTTCGGTGGCAGCGGCGGGAGGCGGACGCCGTGGGGCGCGGGGGGTGGTACGGCGCAGGGGGGCCTGTTTGCCGTGGACGAGTAGAGCGAGTTCGGCGTAGGCCTGTTCTGCCCAGTCGTCGGTGAGCTGGTCGTAGTCGTTCTGATCGAGGTAGTCGGTGGCGGCGTCGGTGAGGAAGGCCTGGGAAAGGTGGAGGCCGACGCCGAGGCGGCGCGCGTCCATCGCCGCTTCCAACACTGCCTTGGCGGCCGGGCTGGCGTTCTGGTAGCGGTTGAGGAGTTCGGGGGCGCCGGCCAGGTCCTGGGTCATGCGTCCGTCGGTTCGGGCGCGGGTGAGGGCGTCCGCCATCAGCCGGTCACCGCTCTCGGCAAGGACAGCGGCCGCAGCCAGAGCCCGAGCGTCGAAGGCCTCTGGGACGGCCAGGGTGCGACCGGCGAGCAGTTCCCGCGCCCGGCTGTACGGATCTTCCGTTCCTGGACGAGGCAGGGCCGTGTACTGCTTCTCGTACTCGGGCCAGAGCGTGCCCAGCACGAGGACGGGCCCGCGCTCCGGGCTGACCAGCAGGTGATGCACAGCCGCCGCGATCCGCTCACCGGATACCGGGTTGCCGAGGTAGTGCTGAGCCTCGTTCAACCACACCACGGTGCGGGGCCCGACACGGTGCAGATCCTCCACCGCGGCCTCCGCCCGGGTCGGGTCGAAGGGATGCCACAGCCGCCACCCCTTCTTCGCGAGGGGCTGGACGGCCTCCCAGCACGCCCGGGTCTTCCCCGTCGACGAGCTGCCCACCAGCACCACGATCCGGCTGCGGCCGGCCGCAGCGTCCCGGACCGCTTCACCCAGCAACCCGTCATGCTCGCGGGGCACATACCCGGGCAGCGCCCGCAGCACAGGCGTGTCGGGGTCCGAAGGGGCCCGGCCGGCCCCGGCCGGATGAACCTCCAGATCATGCGGATCCCACTGTCCGATCCGACGCCCCGGCCCGCCCGCCGGGACCGTGCCCGCCTCCTCGACCGCGGTCCACCGCAACTCCAGCAGCTCCCCCACCGGCAGCCGCAGCACACGGGCCAACGCCGCCACCGTCTCCGCAGACGGCACCGGCTTCGTGGGCGAGAGCGCCTCCGACACCGTGGTGCGCCCCAGCTCAGCCTGCTTGGCGAGCTGCGTCTGATTCAGCCGGGCCCGGGCCAACCCGTCGGCCAGTCTCTCGCGCAGTTCGGTGAGTGCCAGACTGCCGCCGCTCTGCTTGCCGTGCACGTGCTCGCCCCCGAGGCCCTGATGTGTTCGCCGGTGTCCATCTTCGTCCCGCCGAACCCCGGCGCGCACCGATTCCGCGACCTTCGACCACGTCAACACCCCACCGCCTACAGGGAGCCCGCCGTGGCCGTCGCCGTCGTCATACTGACCACCGCACTCGTGATCGTCGTCGCGCTGCTGGCTGCCGCTGGCGCGGGCAAGCTCGCCCGCATGGACGGCGCCACCTACCCCGCCGCCCTCACCCGCGCCGCCACCACCTTCGCCACGGTCATCACCCTCGCCGCCACCGTGACCGCAACCCTCACCGCACTCCTCAGCTGAACCAGTCCACACACCGGTTTGCGGCTGGTGACAGGTTTCTTACCGGGACCCCGAGTTCGCGGCCGCGCCCGCCGGGCCTGTGCGCACCCGGGAGACCGCGTCGGACGATTACCGCCGCGCACTCGCCGCGCACCAGGAGGTGGCCCCGCCGCGCCGGGTGGACCCGGCCATCGCCGAAGCGGTGGAGCGGCAAACCGCCGCGATGCGGGAACTGAGCCGTAGGGCGTTCCCGGAGCCCGACGTCGTCTCCGACGATGGGCCGGCCCCGATCGAGCAGGCCCGCGCGCAGCGCCGCCGCCAGGCTGCTGCAACCGAGGCCGCCGCCCTGCGCCGGGCCCGACAAGAGCGCGCGGCCCGTGAAGCCGGGACGCCGACCGTCGGGCCGCCGGCGGCACTGCGGACCACAGCCTGACCCAACTGATAGATCAGCATCCCCTGTTACTGGTGGTTGTCCCGGCGTAGCGTGACGGGTACACGCCTGGTACACCATGCGTCGCGGTGCGTGCCGTGAAGGGGGAGTCGTGCTGGCAGGGACCGTGCTGGACGGCCGCTACCGGCTGATCGAGCCGATCGGTGCGGGCGGGTTCGGGCAGGTCTGGAAGGCGCACGATCCCAAGGTCGACCGGCTGGTGGCGGTCAAGGTCCTCACCGGCGACGGCAGCGCGGACAGCAGCCGGCAGGCGGCCCGCTTCGCCCGCGAAGCCGCGGTCGCCGGCGGCCTGTCCCATCCGCACATCGTCACCGTGCACGACTTCGGCTCCGCGATGGACGACGGACGGTTGCACGCCTACCTGGTGGTGGAGTTGCTTCGCGGAAGGCCCCTCAGCGTTGTGCTGAAGGACGGCCGACTGCCCCTGCCCGATGCCGTTCGCACGGCGGTCTGCATCGCCGATGCCCTGGGCACCGCGCACGGGGCAGGTCTGACCCACCGCGACATCAAACCGTCCAACATCATCGTCCGCTCCAACGGCCAGGCGACGGTGGTCGACTTCGGCATCACCAAGAGCAGCGACGAACGGCATGACATCACCACCAGCGGCGTCCTGATCGGCACCCCGGCCTACATGGCGCCCGAGTGCTTCAACGGGACCTTCGACCACCGCTCCGACCTGTACTCGCTCGGGTGCGTGCTCTACGAGATGCTCACCGGGCACCAGCCCTTCACCGGGACCTCCTGGCACCTGATCAACCAGCACCCCAACGAACAGCCGGCTCCCTTGATCAAACGACGGCTCTCCACCCCGCCTGCACTGGTCAACCTTGTTGAACGGCTCCTGGCCAAGAACCCTGACGACCGCCCAGCCGACGCCTTCCAGGTCATGCTGGCCCTCCGCGAAATCGACCGGCGGTACTTCGATGAGGGCTTGCCCAACCGTGGGCTGGACAGATACGTCCGCTCCGCCGTCAGCCCCCGCATCGCAGCCTTCGGCGCGGTCACGCACATTCTTCTGGCAGACCGGGCGCCCTGCCCGGCCTGCGCCTCCGAGCCTGGCGCAGGCGGTGCGGAGGGCTGTGAGTCCTGTCAGGGAACCGGCGAGGCTTCCGCCGAAACAACCCATCGGATCCGGATTCCCCCAGGGGTAAAAGCGGGGCAGCGACTACGTCTGAAAGGACTGGGCTGGCCGGGAAGGAACGGGGGCGAGGCGGGGGACCTCTTCGTCGTCGTGCGGATCGAGGGGTAACACGCAGCCGGGGCATCGAGGCCAAGCCGGATGCCGAGTGTGCGGCTGCCCACCGGATCCCACCAGGTGAGGCGGGACATCCTCTCCGGTCGGCCAGCGGCGACGGCGGCCGCCGTCGCCGCTAGACCCTTGGCCGTCAAGCTGCGGGCGCCTGGCTGGACGGGGCGGCCTGGTCGTCATCGACAGCCTGGCGGCGCTTGGCGTCTTCCTTCTGGCGGCGTTTCTCGGCGAGCTGGTCCACGGCCCTCTTGTAGCGGTCGACGAAGCCGGGGGAGTTCGGCGGCTCGTTCTTCGGCACGGTCTTCACGGCCGCGACGGCGTCCTCGGGGGAGAGGTAGGGCGTACGGCGTGAGTCCAGCCCAGAGGCGATCTGGTTGGTGAACTCCGCTGGTGACAGGATGTGTTGGCTGGAGAGGACGGGGGAGTTTGTGCGCACGGACAGGCGGCGGATCCAGACGGCGGTGCTCGGCGGAGCGGACTCGGATGAGCCGTTGATGCTGCCGATGGAAGCGATCGAGCTGGATGCATTCCGCCGTTCTCACGAGGACGACACCTTTTGGTGCGGGACGCTGCTCGGCGGCTGCGGCGGCCAGTTGACCACGAAGCTGTACACGGACCGGGCCTGTCATTTCGCACATCACCCTGATCCGGACGGGCTGCCGCATGTGTGCGGGCGCCGCTCCCACGGCGTGGACAGCGCAGACCACCTTTATGTGCGGTCGGCGGCCGCGGCCTGGCTCGCCGGCCGCGGGGAGCAGGCGACCTTCGAGTACACCCGCACCGAAGGGGCACCGATCGGGTCCGTCGTGGATGTGCGCTGGCGGCATGGCGCTCTGCGGGTGCATTTGGACCAGGCGGTCGCGCCGGTGTGGGACGACGATGTGGAGCCTGTCCTCGGGACGATGGTGCCGGTCGACCGCGACACACTGATCCGCCGCTGGTACGTGCATCGGATCCGGCTGGACAGCGTGGGCACCGCGCGCCACGTGCAGATCGGAACCGAGGCCTTCGCCAGGCCGATCGAATGGTTCGCTCTGGACAAGTGCGAGATGACGGAGCGCGGGTTGTCGACACCGGCCGTTGAGAAGATCGTTCAGGCCCGCAATGCGCCGCGTCCATCGCTGTGGTCGCCCGGCAAGGCGAGGAAGGTGCCGGAGCCGGAGGCGCGCGCCCAGGCCCTGCTGCGCCGGCTGGTGTATGCGCGTCGGATCGAGTCTGTGTCCTTGGTGAAGCAGGTGTGCGGGGAGATCGAGGATCTGACCGGTGTGGAGGGCGAGCTCCAGGAGCAGCTCGAGGCTGCGGTTCGCCACGCGAGGATCTGGCTGGTCGAGCAGAACGAGGAGCGCGGCAAGCTGTTCGACAAGTTGAAGAGGGCGGTGGCTGAGCAGAAGCCTGGGCGGGTGCGCAGGCTTCTGATTCGCGTCAACGCGACGGCGGCTGAGGATCGCACGGACGCCGAGTCCGCCGTCTACGAGCGGGCGATCACGTACTTCGAGAGCCTGGACGACCTCACGCGGGACGCGGTCGAAGCGGAAGCTGACACTGAGAAGGAAGCACAAAAGGCTGCGGCTAGCGTCCGCAGCGCCCTCCATCGCCTTCGCGGGTACGACGCGTACACGTTCAATCTGCGCCCTCAGGTGGAGGACCTGTTGCGGTCCGCGGCCTCGGCCGGAGAACTACTGACGCGTGGTGAAGCGCGGCGTGTGGAGGTCTGGAAGAAGCGGGCGGCACTGGGGCCGCAGGAGCAGCTGGGCGTGGCGCGGCGGTACTGGATCCAGCGGAGTTGTCCGCGCTGCAACGCGGAGCAGGGCAAGGACTGTGTGCTGGTCGAGGGGCCCAGCAGCGGGAAGCCGCGCAAGGACGGCCACAATGAGCGGCTGCAGCTGATCGTGGACGAGCGGAAAGCCGCACAAAAGATGGCCCGGCAACAGAAGAAGGCTCGGCAAGATGTTGAGGCTTCTGCCGAGCCGATGCAGCCGGCCCCGGAGGCGCATGAGCGTGAAGTCAGTCCCCCACGTCCGCTCCAGGAGCGGCGGCCGGAGGCCGACCGGGAGGGCCAGGCGCAGGAGGCGGGCAAGAAGACCGCGGCCCGGCTGCACCACCAAGTGCCACGCGGCGACTGGTACCGAATGATGTGCCCGCGATGCCACGCCGGACCGGGCAAGCTGTGCGACAACGACGATCGCGTCGGCCCCAGCGAGAAGCGACAGCTTCCCCACGACGAACGCCTGCGCCGCGTCCTGCAGAGCGACGACCGCCTTGGCCCCGGCGAGAAGCAGAAGGGCGCCCGCGACGAACGTCAGCACCAGGCCCCGCCGCCTGCCCGGGCTAAAGTCCGGCCTCCTCGACCGCGCAGGAGAGAGCGGGAACCGCAGGAGACCGCGGGCTCGGCGGCGCGGACCTGGGATGCGAAGGAGGTCACTTGCCCAAAGTGCCAGGCCGGCCCGAACTCCCCGTGCATGCCCCACGGTCCGCACCACGAGCGGGTGGAGTGGGCGAAGGAGTTCACCCGCAAGCTGTGGAGCTGAGGTACCCGCCACTGCGCCGCCGGGCCAACGTGGCGCTATGTCGTTTTCAAACGGTTCACACAGACGAGAAGGGGGCACAAGCCTGCACCACCTGCAAGGGAGAGGGCCGGATCGTCCGCGAGCAGCACACCTACAAGGTCCGCATCCCCGCGGGCATCGAGGACGGCCAGGAGTTCCGGATCCGCGAACTTGGCGGCCCCGGCACGCCACGGCGGTGCGCCCGGAGACCTGTACGTCACCGTGCACATCACCGACTGATGTGAGAGCGCGGCGTCTGCGCAGCCGTCGGCCCTCCCGTGGGGAGGGCCGGGAGGGACGGCGCGGCCCCGCCCAGGTGACAGCACACGGGCGGGCCAAGAAGCGGGGGCCTCCACGGGGGTTGGAGGATCACCGCAGTCACAGCATTGCACTGGGTTCGGCCACACAACAGGGTAGTGACTGGAATCAGTCCCATGACGGGTACGGGTACGTACCCGTACCCTTTAGGGATGGGAAGGAGCACGACGATGTCCGATGCCAACGTCCGCATCCCCGAGGAAGCCAAGGACCGGCTGGCCGCCATAGCTGCCGCTGAGGGTCTGTCGCTGCGCGCGTATCTCGCCCGTCTCGCTGAGACGCTGCTGACTCCGGCCGAGCGGGCCGAGCGGGCGGAGAAGGCCCTGGCCGCGCTGAAGGAGTGGAACGGCTACGCGCCGACCGCTGCCGAGGAGCAGGACCTGGACAGCGAGCTGGACCGGCGCCTGGCCCAGGTGACCAGCCAGTGAGCGACGCTGTGCACATCGTCCTGGACGACACCGCAATGGCCGCAGCCGGCCAGGGCAACGTCCTTGCTTCCCGTCTGATCCACCGCGCCCACGCCGAATCGGGCTGGTTCCTGTACGCCCCCGCGTGCGCGTTAGTGGAAGCCGACCGCGCCCGGCCCGGCACGGCCGAGCACCTGGCCTCCCTGCCCGGCATCACCGTCCTCGATCTGGACCTGGCCGCCGCCCTGGCCGTCGCGCGTCAGGAGACTTGGGCCGCGGCGCACAGCCAGTGCGCGGCGCAGCCCACCCCGGACCGCCCCGACGGCGCGATCATCGCCACCACTGCCCCGCACCGGTGGGCAGGTGAGCCAGTCCGCGTACTGGACCTCACGCCCTGAACGCAGCAGCACCAACCCGCAGCCCCGCCATCCGGCGGGGCTGCGGGCATGTGTCACCGGGGGACGTGCAGCTGATCGCGGCGGGTGGTGACCAGCGTCCGCCACCGCTGGCGGGTGGGCTGCTGTCCATCGAACCAACGGGCACGTGAGGCCGCCTCGAGGGGGAGACCGGCCATGAAGTGTGCGATGTCGCTGTAGTAGGCGTAATCGCCGCCACCGGTGGCCGCGTGCAGCCGGGAGATCGCGGCGTCCACTTCGTCGTGGGCCTCACGGACGGCGTAGTGGAAGGAGAGCGCGAGTTCCAGGGTGAGTCCGGCGTACGTCACGCCCGCCGTGCGGATGTCGGCGCGCAGCACCTGGGCGCGGTCGTCGACGTCGGCGTCGGTGCGGCCGGCGTCGCGGGCGAGCGCCGCGATATGGGTGTTCAGGGTGGTGGCGCGCAGATCCACGTCGGCCAGAAGCTGCTCAGCGAGGGCGAGTTCGTCGTCGGCGACGATCGGGTCGGCGAAGGCCAGGGCGAAGGCGCGGTGCGCCTGGCTGTTGCCACGCTCACCAGTGACACCGTGATGTTCGGCTTCGTCGCGTGCGGCGGCGTACGCGGCGGCGGCGCGGTCCATGTCCCCGTGGGGCCACCAGATGTCGCCTTCGACGCGGTGGTGGCGTCCTTCCCAGCCCAGGGTGCGTGCGGTGGCCAGGGCGGTGGGGAAGTCGCCGGCCATACGGGCGAGATGGGCAAGTCCGCGGCGAGCGGCGGGGGCAAGGCGGCCTCGGCCGTCGGCGACAGCCTGCATGCCCGCGCGGGAGGCCGGGCTGTCCCCGAGGTCGCGGTGGGCCTTGGCCCGGTAGTACAACGCCATGTGCTGCAAGTCGTCGGGGAGTAGGCGGCTGGTGATGACCGTGGTGAGACGGGCGACGGTGTGCGAGCGGTGCTGGTGCTGGCGGCGGCCGAGCGCGCTGAGGAGTTCGACCAGGGCGTCGGCGGCCGTGTCCAGTCCCGTGGTGTCGGTGTCGGTGTCGGGTGGGGCGAGGGGTTCCCACACGGAGTCGCTGACGTAGGTCCAGGCGGCGGGCGTGAGCCAGCCGAGGTTCAGTCGGTGGTCCCGGGCGAGGCGCAGGCCTTGGCGCAGGAAGGCGATCAGCAGGAGCCGGTCCGGTCCGGGCGCGGCCTGGTGTTGCTCGCCCAGGGCGGTGAAGGCTCGCTGGGCGGCCTGCTTCCAGTCGCGTTCAGTCCAGCGGTCGTCGGTGGTGTCGTCGGCGTTGCGTACGGCGGATCGGATCAGGCCGTGGAGGTGGAAGGGCCACAGGCCAAAGGGGCTGTCGTGGACGAAGGGCCGCTCGGTCAGCCGAAGGGCCGGGCCTTCGTGGGCGAGGCCCGCGGCCCTCGTGGCGAGCGGCACGTCGAAGGCGTCCAGCAGGCTCACCGAGCGCAGGACGTGGCGTTCATCGAGGGTGAGGTCGGTCAGGGTGCGGGCGACCAGGGCGGGGAAGTCGTGGTCGAAGTCCCTGGGGTGCGGGGTGCGGCCGCTGCGGCTCAGCTCCAGGAACCGGGCGACGGACAGATCGAGGTGCAGGGGCAGGCCGTGCGAGCGGGCGGTGATGACCTGCCGGACGGGCTCGCTGATGAGGGGCTGCCCGCCGCGGGTGAGGCGGCGGGCGAGGTAGTCGTCGCAGTCCTCGGGGGAGAAGTCGCCGATCAGGACCTGCCGTGCGGTGCCGGCCGGAGTGGGGGTGCGGGCGGCTGGCACGGCCGAGTGGACGAGGCCGGGCCAGGCGGCGGGGCCGGTGTAGTCGAGCTGGCCCTGCAGCGCTGGGTCGGCCCACTGCAGACGGGAGCGGCCGGTGATCACCCATAAGGCGTTCGGCAAGAGCCACACCGTCCGCTGGACCAGGCGCTCAAGGTCGCGGCGGGTGCGGTCGCCGATGTCCTCGAACGTGTCGAGCAGTACGACCGGCACGACGCGTTTGCCTTCGGGGAGGCGGGCGAGCTCCCACGCGAGCAGGTGCGGGTAGAAGGACAAGGCGTCCAGGTCGGGTTCGGCCTCCAGCAGATCGGCCAGCCGGGCGCATCCTGCCAGGGCCCGTACGGTCTGGCGGCGTTCACGCAGCGCACCGACCAGGGCGCCGGTGACCTGGCCGACGACCGAGCCGATGGTGCCGGGCAGCATGAGCGCCTGGGCGACGTCGGAGAGCGCGGACTGCATCTGCTGCGGCAGGGCCTGCCCGAACCGGGAGCCGAGACCGCCCCGGCGCAGGTACTCCTCCAGCGGTTCGCCCGGGTGGTTGGCTTCCCAGTAGCGGCGCAGGGCCAGGTCGAAGGCGGGCAGGGGGCGCCCGATCCGGGTGAGGGCGGCCCGGATCGTCAGCACGATCTGCTCGAAGTCGGTGCCGGCGGAGCGGGCGAGGTCGATGCGTACGGGCAGGATCCGGTCGGCCGGCCAGCCGGGCTCGCCCCACTGGGAGGGTCGCCGTCCGGCGTCGGTGAGCGCCGCCTCCAGCATCCGGGACAGGGTCGTCTTGCCGATGCCACCCACTCCGTGGAAGACCAGAACGTGGTTGCGGGGCGCCTCGAGGTCCTCTGCGTCGAAGCCGGGTGCGCTGATGCGCTGGATGTGTTCGGTGAGCGCGGCCGCGACCGTCTCCCACTGTGAGGCGCGGTTTGTGAACGCCTCGTCGGCCTGCACGCTGCGGTCGTTCGTACTGAACAGAGCCCTCAGATCCCGGCCTGCCACACCCACCCCCGAATGATGATCACCTGCGGGATCCAACTTATGCCCGCCGCACTCCTGTTGGGGAGTCCGCCCCGCTCCAGGGCGGCAGACTGCTGCGGGGCCTGGGGCGTACGGCATCCTTCAGCGATGAAGCCCGATCCCGAGCCCTGGTACAGCACCACCCTCAACCTCTGGCAGGCGGCGGGAGTCCTGGTCGCCAGCTGGACCCTCACCAAAACGCTGACCGAGGGATGGCGCCGCACCGTCGGCCGCCGGCGCTATGTCACCACCCGTCTCCGCAAGATCACCCCGGGCGTCCGGCACGACTATGTCGAGTCCCTGCTCGACAAGCCGAGGTGGCAGTCGACGCTGCACGCCACGCGACTCGCCCCGGATGAGCAGCCCGAAGGAGCCGATGACGGGGAGCGGAAAGTCGAGCTCACTGTCCGGACCTGGCTCCTGTCGAGACTCTGCTACCTGGTCACCTGGTGTGAGGACGACGTCGTGGTGATGTACGGGATCACCACGACCAGCTGGTGGTTCAGGCCCTGGATACGGGTCAACGAAACGCGGATCCGGCTGGGCAAGAGCACCTTCGCGACTCTCTCCGACGACAGCACCGTCATCCATCGGGCCTGGCTCGGCAACCGCCGCTACGGCTACTTCGAAGAGCACTACTTCGGCAACGTCGGTGGCTATCGCTCGTGGTACGTCGGCGTCAACGACTTCGGCTCCAACGCCTTCGCCGTCTCTGACGACTGGTTCGACCCCTCGGACATCCGTCACACGCTTCTCCTGCCCGAGCCCCGCGCGGCGTACCGGGGGAGCGTGCCGATCAACACGGTCGTCGTCAGCGGCGTCGCCCTGTTCAAAGAAGTCCAGGAAGGCACCTTCTTCGGTCTTTCCCTGGGCGTCGACCAGGACTTGGTCCGGCTGGCCGATCCCGAGTATCACGTGCTCGACAGCCGCATCGGCCGAATTCATCGGCGGATCAGGGCGTGGCGCTGGGCGCTGAAACACCGCCGCTGGGAGAGGAGACAGCAGGGCCAGAGACCGTGGTGGGCGAGGGCTCTGAGGCAGCGGGGACAATAACCGCCCACTCAAGATCAAAAGGAGTTTGCCATGCCCGGTACACCAGATGAGCCCGACTTCTCCGGCCTGGGAGGCGGCGAGGAACAAGCGGCAGAGGACGCCGTCCAGGAAGTGGTGAACTGGTACAACACTCAGATCATCACGGAGCGCCGCGCACCCGTGCCCGATGAGGAGCGGATCGAGGAGCTGAAGGCCGGCCGTCAGGCCGCGCTCGCCGACCAGGCGCAGCTGGCGACCGCCGACCCGGAGGAGGCGGAGCGGATCGCCGCCGTTTATGCGGCACGGCTGAGGGAGCTCAGCGAGTCATAGCCCGGGGCCCGTCGTGGGATCGGCAGGGGCCAGACGGTCGGGCGCGGCCGGTCGATGCGGGCCGGCTGCACCCGAGGCGGCATCAGGGGCCGGGCGAGAGCGGAGATCTCGTCCAGCTCAGCCCGGTGCTGCGGGAGCGCCCGGCGCAGCGCCTGGTGGAGGCGGAGGAACGCGGCGGCCTCCTGCTCGGTGTACGGGCGGAGCCGTTCCGCCGTCAGCGCCCACGACGCCCGTCCGGCGCCGCCGGCCTCGTGGCGCACCAGGGCGTGGCCGTCCCGGCGGATCACGGTCACGGCCGCGATCTGCGGGTGCCGCTCAGCGACGGCGACGACGTCGGCGAGCGCGCGGAAGCAGGTGTCGTGCCCGGCGCGTGTGGTGAACCTGCCGGTGCCGCCGCGCTGCAGCGCCCGGGCGTAGCGCAGCGCGGTGGCGAGCCGGCTGTCGGCTTCCCGTACGGCCAGGACCACGAGTTCGACCGGATAGCCGATGGTCGCGAACGGCAGGGCGCTGTCGATGAACTCCTCCGCGTTGCCGGGGGCGGCCTCGATCAGGACGTCGCCGCGCCGCAGGCGTACGTACTCCTCAGCCTGGGCGAACCACGCCTTGTAGTCGGCTCGGATTGCTGCCCCGGCGCTGCGGGGATCGTCGCGCAGCAGCTGGTAGTAGTCGGGGTGCGAGGCCTTGAAGTCGTCGCCGACCAGGCGGGTCGTACCGGGCCGCATGGCGCGGCGGACCATCCTGGCGGCCAGGAGTTTGCCCGCTCCGGGCTGGCCCAGGACGTACACGGCGCGCGGATCGTCGCGGGGCACAACGCAGTTTAGGTACGACGGGGCGATCAGCTCCTCGAAGATCCAGCGGTGTTCGTCGGGCGAGAGCCGGTGGTAGTCGACGCCGGGCGCGCGCCTGCGGGGCTGGGCGATGCGGCGGACCGGCTCGGACCAGGCGGCTGCGCGCTCGGTGTCCCGCTGCACGGCCAGGCGCCGGTCCTCGCTGACGAGTTCGGCGTGCACGCGCCGGTCGGTGCGGGCCAGCTCGCGGCGAAAAGAGGCGGTCTCGGGCGCGGTCCACGGCCGTGACCGCTCCCGCCGCACCACTCGATCCGCAGCCGTCCGGCGCCGCCAACCACCTTCGGCGGTCAGCTCGTTGGCGTAGAGAACGGTGCCGTCGCGCCGTACGACGGTGACGCGGTCGGCGAGCTGCTCGGTCTCGATGACGGCCAGCGTGGCCAGCATGTTCGTCGCGCAGCCGTCGTGGTTTTCCCAGGACACATATCGGCCGCCGCCGGCAGCGTCCTCGGTGAGGAAGCGGTCCGCGATGCCGAGCTGGCTCAGGGCCTCTGCGGTGGCCAGCGCCACCACCTCGATCCGGTGCCCGGCGGCCCGGTAGGCGGCAGACGAGGTGCGGAAGTCGTCTGAGTCGGCGAGCGCCGACTCCACCACCGCGTCGAAGCCCATCTCGCGGACGTGGGCTTCGACGGCGGCCTGCCAGCGCGCGGTATCGGGGCGCACCACCGCTCCGGCCGTGCGGACATCGGCGGCCAGGGCGTCGGCGTAGTGGCGGTGAAACGGCTGGTACAGGTCCCGGCCGACGCGTACGGAGCCGCCGCGGCGGTCCAGCACAGCCTGCACGAGGTCGGCGATCTCGGTCTTCCCGGCGCCGGGCTGCCCGGCGACGACACCCACGACCGGCCGGGGCTGCCGGACGGCGCTTCGCGTCGCTGCCGGGAGGATCAGCCGGTGCAGCACCTCAGAACTCTCCTGCTCGGAGAGAACCGCCGGGCCGCTGGCTGTTCCTTGTTCCACCGTTCCTCCTGGTGACGGGTGCCGCGCCCTGGCCTCTGTCGGGCGCGAGATCGCAGAACGAGCGTGATCATACACTCGCGTGAGCTGAAAAGTTACGTTCAAAGTGACGTTCGATGTGATTTCCAATGTGAGATTCGGTAGGGTGGGTGTAGGAGGTCGCCGTATGCCCACGGAAGAAGAACTGATGGCGCGGGCCGCAGAGCTACTGGCCCGCGGCCCATTGCTGCCGCCGCCGACCGAGCGGAAGCGGCTGCGTGAAGCGGCAGGTCTGACCCAGGAGGATGTGGCGATCGCGCTGCAGACGAAACGGGAGACCGTCAATGGCTGGGAGACCGGCCGCACGATGCCCCGCCCACCGCGCCTCGCCGCGTACAAGCACCTGTTGGACGGATGGGCCGCGATGTACCCGGCTCCCACGGACAACGCCGACGCCCCGTCCGGTGTCACGGCCAAGGTCCCGGAGACGTTCACGAGCGTCCCCGTGGCTCCGGAAGCGCGGACTCTGTCCACAGCCCCGGCCTCCGAGGCTGCGACCATGACTGTTTCTGAGAACATCCAGCCCCGCCCCACCGACAACGCCGCTGCTCCGGCTGCCGCGTCGCGTCCGGCGCGCACCGCCAGGCCGTCGTCGACGTCGCGCCGCCCGGCTGCGCGGAAGGCCGCCCCGGCGAACACTCCGGCCGGCACCGACCCGCGTTTTGCCAACGGTCCGATCGCGGTCGTCGACGTCGACGCCGACGGCCAGGTCCTCGCGTACTGCGTCGGCGGCCTGGTCCTGGACGTGCCCGCCAAGTCCATCCCGGCCCTGGTCGACTGGACCCTGAAGGATGCCAAGCTCGGTCAGCCGCAGCTGTCCGGGCCGGGCAAGGACGCCGACCCACTGCTTGTGCTCACCCAGTCCGCGCTGGAGCGCTACGGCCTGCCCACCACCCTCACGGATGAGGAGCGGCTCGCCGGGCGGATCCCCGAGGGCCACAAGGTCATCAAGCAGTTGGCCCGAGCGGAGTGGAAGCTGACGAAGCGCGGGTTCGGCCCGTGGGCGCGGATCTACCGTCCCGCGCAGGGTTCGGAGCGGGCCTGCGTGCAGCTGTGCATTCCGTCGTGGAACGCGCTGGACACCCGTCACTGGGGCCAGGCCGGGCAGCTCCCGCCAGCGGAGCTCGCCCGTGTGCTGGGCGTGTACGCGTCCCGGGTGATGACGCCGCGCGGATCGACCGCCGTGACCGGCCTGGAACTGATGACCGCCCTGCACCCGCCGACCCGCGCCTCCGAGGCCGACGCGACGGGCAAGCGGCACTCCGAGCACAACCCCGGCTCGCTCGGGAAGGACCCGGTGGACTGCGCGCCGTGCGAGGCCCCTGACGGGCACCCGCTCCTCAAGGACCTGCCGCGGTTCCACGTGCGCGGCCCCGGCGAGAAGCTGTTTGAGGAGGCGTACGACTGGGCGCGGCCGATGACGGATGCCGAGTGCACCCTGCGGCACCTGGTGGGCATCGACGTGAACATGGCCTTCGCCGCTGGCGCGAACGGCCTGGTCGTCGGCCTCGGTGCGCCGACGCACGTCAAGGCTCCGGTGTTCGACCCGAAGCTGCCCGGCTCGTGGCTGGTCGACCTGTCCCACGTCGACCTGTCGAGGGTGAAGCTCGGCAAGGACAAGTGGGCGGACCTGGACGGCAGTCTGCTGCCCAGCCCGTTCACGCCGAAGGGCGAGCGCCCCGAGGGCCCGGCCTGGTACGCGACGCCGACCGTGGCGTACGCGGTGGAGCTCGGCTACGACGTCACGCCGCTCGAGGCGTACGTCCGCTACGAGAACGGCCGTTACCTGGACGGCTGGTACAACCGGCTGCGCGACGCGTACCTCGCCACGATGGCCGACCTCGGAGTCGACGCCGACCTGTCGCCGGCCGACTTCCTCACCGCGATGGACGGCTACCGCGGCCGTGACCCGGAGCTGGCGATCGTCGTCTCCGCGGTCAAGGCGACGGTGAAGGGCGGCCTGGGCAAGCTGCGCGAGCGGCCCCGGGGTGAGGGCTGGCGTCCGGGCGGGCCGTGGCGTGCTCTGTCCCGCCCGACCTGGCGGCCCGACATCCGCGCGGCGGTCATCTCCCGCACCCGGATCAACCTGCACCGCAAGATCGTCAAGCACGCGGCATTCACCGGGCAGTACCCGATCGCAGTCCTGTCCGACTGCGTCGTCTACGCGGCCGACGGCACCAGCCCGCTGGACTTCCTGCCCTACCGGGACGGCAAGCCGCTGCCGGGCGGCTTCAAGCTCGGCATCAACCCCGGCCTGGTCAAGCACGAGGGCACCCAGAGCGTCTTGTGGGGCGAAGAGGTCCGCGAGCGGTTCAACGCCCCGGAACTCAACCTCGCCCGGTACATCAAGGACGGCACCGTCACCGACGTCGACAACGGAGAGTAGGAGAAGGCGACGATGAGCCTGTTCGGGGACGGCCTGGACGCCGCGGTGCAGAAGGCGTTCACCCGCCCAGCGCCCAAGAGCGCGGGCGCGCAGATGCGGTACCTGGTCAAGCAGCTCAAGGGCACCAAGGCGGTCGCCCAGATGCTGCGCATCTCCCAGCGCACCGTAGAGCGGTACGTCAAAGACCAGATCAAAAAGCCCCGCCCCGACCTCGCCGCGCGCCTGGAGCGCGAGGTGAAGGCCCGCTGGCAGCCGCAGATCCGCGCCAAGGCGAGGGAGAAGGCGGCGACCACCGGCGGCATCGTCGTCGACACCCGCGCCCGGCTCGGCTACACCGCGCCGATCGGGTCGACGGACCAGGACCGCATCCGGCACCTGACCGTAGCCCTGCCGCCCGTCTACGCCGCCCGCCTCTTCGACGCCCAGGAGGCCGGCGCCAGCGACGCCCGACTCCAGGAGATCGCCGCCGAAGCGCTCAAGGAGGTGTACTTCCAGGACGGCGGCCGCCGCGCCGGAAGCCTGGAAGAGGTCCGGTTCACGGACATCGAGCACCTCGAGTTCGAGCTGTAGCAGCCATACCCCAAACAGCCCGCGAGCCCCGGATGTAGCTGAGCGCATCACTTGGCGAGGGAGCGCGACACTTGGCGAGCTGAGCGTTCAGTTTCAGTCTTTTCCCATCAGCCATGCGAGGTGCTCGCCGAAGCCTTCCTGGTCAGCGACCCGGGGACTGCGCCTGTACGAGCAGACGATGCACTGCCCGAAGCCGACCCGCCCCGACATGTCCAAGCCCTGGATACAGAAGGTCTCGTACCCACACACCGGGCACTCCTCGAAGTCGTGGCCGTCAGGGTTGTGCTTGGGGTGGTACTCGTTGGGGTTCTCGGCCGACTCCGCACGGCGCTTGGCCTCTTCATCACCGATGAGTTCTAGCAGAGCGCGCGCCTGATCGGCCGACCGCGCGTCCTCGTCCTGGGCCCGTTCGTCGTCGCGGTCAGACTGGGCCTCGAGGAGCGTTCTCAGGGTGGGGTGGTGGTCGAGGGCAAGCAGGGCTTGGACGTGACGGCGCTGCAAGCGTCCCGTTCCGCTTCCATGGCGGGCCTGACCGCTGACATCGAGCGCATCGGTCAGGAGGTCAACGTCGATCCGGGTGTCCCAGAAGCCTTCAGGCGCACGGTTTTGCTTCTCCCACGGGGAGCGGACGTCGGCGTCGCGATCAGGTATGACGCACAGGCCTGTCGTCGGGTCGGGCGTGATCTTCTCGGCGATCACCTTCAACAGGGTCCTCGCAAAGTGCACACGGCCCTTGTCATTCGCTTCCTCCCCTGGCCACTCTGCTGCGACGATCGCGGCTAGGGCGTTGGACAGGGCCTGGTCGTAGATTCCTTCGTGCCCGGGCTCGGTTTCCGCGGACAGGTCGACGCTGGTGACCTCGGAAAATGGGTCCGCGTCATTCTCCTGCCGGAGCGCGTTGAGCATCATCACCGCGCACTGTCCGAAATATTCGGCCCGGCGGTCGTTCGGAAGTTCGTTGCCCGACTGCATGCGCGCATCATCCTCCGGACACGGGAACGAGGACTATCGGTTTGACCCGACGGCGCACGAGCACAGCCTGATCGGACGGACCCAACACGAGCGGCGCCGCACCCCGTGGGACCAGCGCCCGGAGCAGCACACAGCTGCACCGGCGGGCTCAACTCGCCAACCGAGGCGCTCAGTCACCCCGGACCGACGTGGTCCGGGGCTCGCCCGCGCATGGACCCGATGCGACACCCAACGAGGCTCAAGCCTTCCGAAGGATCTTTCGCGGGATCTGCCACGCAACGGCTCAGCCGGGGAGATTCTGGACGGGAGCAACGACGGTGAGCTGCTTCTCCGGAACACTGCGCACCACCGACACCGAGGGAGACACACATGGGGCGGGTCAAGGCACGCAAGGGGGAGACGTCGGGCGTACGCCCGGCTCGTGTCGGAGAAGGCGACGCCGTCCGGACCCTGCTCGCGGAGGTGGCCCGGGATGAACAGGACCGGATGCAGCTGGCGGCGTCCTGTCATCTCCTCGACAGCGGGGTCGACACGGCCCGGTACGCCGAGCCGTTCCGCTTCCTGGTCTTCGAGCGGCGCCGCACACTGCTGGGCGCCGTGCTGGTCCAGGGCGGCAACCTCGGTTCGAAGCCGGGCGACGACTTGGCCGACCTGAAAGCGCATCAGAACCTGTATGCCCAGCAGGTTGGCATGCAGCGCAAGATGTTCGACCGGGTCAACGCGGTCAGCGCGCACTTGGCCTTTATGGCTGTGGCACCCGCCTCCCGCGGGCAGGGCATCGGCCGGCAGCTGGTCCGTGCAGCCGCCGACATCGAGCGTCGGCGCGGCCGCCGGCTGCTGACCGGCTACGTATGGGACGACGATCTGGCGCACATGTACGAGAGGTGGGGGTTCATCGTCTCCCCGGCGGAGATGGCCGCGTTCTTCCTGCGGGAGAAGGTCGGCAACCTGTACGCGCCCTCCGCTGCCGCGCTCAACCTGACGGAGGGCTCCCGCCTGATCGTGCTGCCGCTCGTCCCAGAGGTGCGCGCCTACGACATCGGGACGGCAGACCAGCCGTTCCCGGCGGTGGTCGGTGTCGAGGAGCCGTTCGATCCCACACACCTGGACACGCCGGAGGAGCTCACCAAAGTCAAGGAGCGCATCGAGGCCCTCGTCCAGCAGCAGATGACCCTGTACGGGCCGGAGCGCACCCGCGCCATGTTCGATGCCTTCTTGGGCCAGTCCGGTAACTGAGGCAGCGCCCGGATCCTCGTACGTCCGTCAGTTGCCGCCGTGGTCGAAGCCCCGGAGCACGGGATCGAGTTCGAGGGCAGCGCCGCACAGGGAACACAGCCGGTCGCCGGGTGCTCCGCCGCGCCCAATGCCTGGTCCGGAGCGGCGGCGCCCCGGCGGGTGCTTCCCCGCAGTCGACGGCGTGGATGACGCCCTGGCTGGGGCCGCGGCCGCTGCCCAGCTTCTGCAGGAGCCAGCCGGAGTGCCGGCGCGGCCCTAGGATCTCGCGGACCGTCGACGGCTTCTCCAGGCGCTCAGTGCGTTGTGCGCCTGCCGACCTGTCCTTCGGCCCGTCCGCCGATCAGAAAGAAGTGATGATCGGTCAATCCCGTTCAGTACACGGCTCGTTGTCAGACCCCGCCTGTAGCCTGCGAACCGGCAACTGAGGTGCATATCGGGGGACTTAGGGAGCTGTAGTGGCGGATCGGGATCCTCAGCGGTTCTTCACCCAGAACCAGCGCAACATCCTGTACGACCTCGCCGAAGGACGGTGCGAGACGTGCAGTGCACCGCTGCTGGACGGCTGGGAGGCCGACCACATGGTGCCCTGGGTGCAGGGCGGCCGGACAGTGATCGAGAACGGGCAAGCACTGTGTGCGCAGTGCAACAAAGGAAAAGGACGTGGGGTGCAGTACACCGACGAATTCTCGCCGCGGCCCTTCCAGCGGGAGGTCATCGATCAAGTCTTTGACCGTATCCATGCGGGTGAGCGCCTGACGGCCGTCCTTGCCTCTCCCGGGTCGGGAAAGACGCTCACCTACCAGGCAACAGCCACCAGGCTCTTCAGGGCCGGCCTGATCGACCACGTGGCGGTCTTCGCCCCCCGGGTCACCCTCGCCGAGCAGTGCGAGACCGACTGGATGCAGCGGGACAGCCAAGGTTCTGTGACGAAGGGGGACTGCCTGCTGTTCGACAGCACCAAGCGCATCGGGATGATCCGCCACAAGATCAAAGAAAAGCCGCTCACACCGGTAACCGAACCGGGAAGCGGCTTCATCTCCACCTACAGCGCGCTGGTCACCAACGAGTCGGTCTTTCTGGAATGGGCGGCCAAGCATCAGGGCCGGTTCCTGCTCGTGGCTGACGAGGCGCAGTTCTGTGGCGACACGACCGACCCCGACGCCGGCGAGGGCGGTACCCGCGCTGGCGCATTGATCAAGCAGATGCACGAGTACGCCCGGCACACCCTGCTTTTGACCGGAACGCCAAACCGCGCAGACAACCAGCGGCTGGTGCTGGCTGACTACGAGCCCCACCCGACCGACCCCAAGCGTGAGGTCCTGGTCCACCACGCGGAAGCCAAGTACTCCAACGGCATCGCGGAAGGCTACCTGCGCAAGTTCGAGATGCGCCTCACCAATGCGCGCGTCTCCAAGCGCACGCTCGCCGACGATGCTGGCCGCGGGGACAGCGTCCTCGAGTACAACCTGTCCGACGACGGCAGCGAACTCGTACCCGTGCTCAGGGACGAGAAGACCTGGCAGCCCCTCGTCGACGACGTCGTGAGGGCCATCCGGGACAAGCAGAAGTTTCACGCCTCCTACCGAGGCCTGATCTCCTGCATGCAGCAGCAGGACGCCAAGAAGGTCTACAAGTACCTCCAACAGCGCTACCCCGACCTCCGCGTGGCGCTCGCCGTGTCATCCGACACCGGCGCCTCAAAGATCCTGCAGGACTTCAAGGTCAAGCCGATGGACCTGCTGGTGACCGTGCGCATGGCGTTCATCGGCTACGACTGCAAGACCATCACCGTCGTCGGCATCCTGACCCACTACCGCGACGGCGGCCACCTGATGCAGCTGATCGGCCGCGGCCTGCGCGTATGGGACGGCACACCGGCCCGTGAACAGACCTGCCTGATCGTGGCCCCGGACGACCCGAAGATGCAGGGCTTCCTCGACCTCCTTCGCGAGGAGAACGACCGGGGACTGAAGGTCCTGGAGGAACGGGAACAAGAGGAGCGCGAGGAGCCCGGAGACGCCGTCCAGGAAGAGTTCTCCTACATCGACTCCGCGGTCGCCACGACCACCAGGGCCTCAAGCAACGAACTCGACATGGACGCGGACGAGACGCTGATGGTCGAGACGCTGAAGCGAGCTGTCGACGCCGCAGAAGACGTCACCAAGCTGAAGCAGATCATCGAGATGGCCGGGATGATGCTCAAGCAGCCGACCCCGGTCCCCCAGCCGCGCACCGAACCGGAACCGGAGCCGCCCACGGAGGCCCCGAAGACCGAACGTCAGAAGATCGCCGATTTCAACTCCAAAACTTCAGACACGATCAGGCAGTATCTGTACCGCGGCGGTGTGAAGCCGGGAGACGCCGGCTACCGGGACGCTGCGATGAAAGCGACGGCACGCGTGAACGAGGCTGCCGGCTGCACGGCAGCGAACGCCAATACCGTAGAGAAGGCCAGCAGGAGGTTCCGTGCTGCACTGGCCCTCAAGTAGGAGAGCTCCATGACCGTCCGAGTCGAATCAAACAGCTATCTCACTGAGGAGCAGCATCAGGTCTACCAGCTCCGAGACTCCCTGGAACGCAACGGTGGCACGCCGATCGGCTTCCTGGAGCTGCTGGCAGCCGTCATGGCGGAAGGAACCTGGAAGAAGGTCCCCTCCGGCGTCAACCAGGAGAAGCCATTCAACAGCTTCTCCGAGTTCATCGAAGCGAACCCCCCCTTCGGGCTTGGCGCCAGCGTGGAGAACGTCCGCATACTGCTTCAGTTGCGGCATCCACACGAAGGCGTGCCACGCATCCGAGAGCAGATGGACGCCATGCGCGCGGAGGTCACCCGGCTCCTCGGGCCCGACCCCGAACGCGACCCCGTCGCCCGCGATGCCCGGGTTTTCGGCGCCTATGACCGAAGCGGTGGATGGGTCTTCGGGCTCTTGGTCGCCCGCAACGTCCAGCCCGGCGCAGTCGGGCGCCGACCGAGCGAGACGTGGGGTGTCGACGATGGGGATGCCGAGAAGGTATCCGCCAGCAGGTTCGCCGAGATGGCCGGCACCTCTGCTGCGCGGGTGATGCGCTTTTACCGTGCATGGGAACGTGCGGCGGCAGACAGTAAAGTCCCCAGTTTCGACCAGCTGACCCCGGGCCAAGAGATTGACCTGCCCGACGCGAACCTTTGGGGCGACTACTTCACCGTCTACGAACAGAGCACCGACCGGCGCGAGCGCATCGCGGAGGAAGCCAAAGCCGCAGGCACCAGCTACACCGAAGCCATGAAGGTGGCCAAGAATCCGGCCGCGATGCGCACCGCGATCCTGGGCGACCCCAAGACAGCCGAAGCCGCTCGCGATGCCTTGATGGGACGCACGGAACTCAGAGCCACAGTGGTTGCGCAGGCGATGTCTGACCCGGCGATCCGCAAAGAAGCCGCGGCCCAGACACGCAAGGCAGAACGCATCGAGTTCGTACGGCAAGTCGCCACAGACGGGAAAGCCAAGACCCCCGCCGGCCAGATCATCGAGCTCACCAGCCAGGCCCGCCAGAAAGTTTCCGCGTGCCTGGCAGCCGTCGAAGACTCAGAGGCGACCCCTGAGAGCGTCACCGATGCATACGAAACCGTACGGGAAGCCATCGAGGAGACGGTGGAGTCCGATCGGGACCTCCAGACAATTGAACAGCGCACCCAGTACCTCAAGGCACTGAAGTCCACCGCGAAGGGCATCGAATCAATCGACCCCCAGCAACTGGCAACGGTGATCGACGATGACGTCCGCGAAAGCATCAAGCAACTCCAGCAGAGGATCAACGCGCTGGCCAGCTCCATCGCGGACCCGAACGCGGAAGCGTCGGCTCCTGTAGTCGGGTGACACCTCGATCTGTAGCAGCCGCGCCCGAACAGCCTGCGAGCCCCGAACCGATGTGGTCCGGGGCTCGCTCGCGTATCCGCGGGGGTGGGGGGGGCATGCACGCGATGCCGTGCTCAACGACACTGCCGCGCGGCGGTCACCCGGCGTCCGTGGCCGTGCCGGGAGGAGGCTGGCTCTCCTGCGCGGTGAGCGCCGCGTCGACGTAGGCCCGCACGAGTGCGGTCACCTCGGACGCCGTGACGTCCTTCGTCCAGTTGCTGACCGCGTGCCAGCCGCTGCACTCCAGCTGGAACCGGTGCACACCGTGAGTGTGCTCCAGTTCGCGGGCGTACGGCTGCCTGCGGCAGCGCCCGTGCCGCTCGGTCTGCTCCAGGTGCGCGCGGACCACGTCCAGGTGGAACCGGCGCGGCAGGGTCCGTTGCTCAAGGCAGCCGCGGCACTCCAGGAGGTGCAGCGTGCCGCCTTCGAGCTGGAGGAAGTAGTACGGCGTGGCCTTGCCCTCGCGGGTGTTGCAGCTACCGCATAGCGGTCCTCGGACATGGCCGTGCTCGTGACAGTGATCCCACGCTGACGCCTGGCGTTTCTTGCACAGACGGCACAGGTAGTCGTCGGCCCGGGTGCTGCGCCTGCGGGGCGACTCGTACTGCACTCCGCGCAGTTGGCCGGTGTAGGGCCGGAAGGCCGCTCCGGAGCACGGTGGGCACCTGGTGACGTAGCCCTTGCTGGTTGATGTCCGCCAGCCGTCCCAGTACGGGCCCTGGGCGCCGCAGGAGGAGCAGACCCGGGCCCGGTTGACCAGTTCCTCCTCCCGCTGCGCCCAGCGGTCCAGGAGCTCGATGTAGGCGCGGGGCAGAAGCCACCTCTTCCCGGACCAGGTCAGCAGCTCCAGCGGTCGGGTGCCGGCCATGTTCTGCGAGTGCCGGTAGCGGCTACTGGCAGCGACGAATTCCTCCCACGTCAGATCCCCGGGCAGCCCGTTCGCCCCGACCCGCTGCCAGGCGTCGTTCCACTCGTCGTACGGGATCCCGTCGTGGGCTTTGTGGCGGGCCAGCCCGAACATCCACGACACCAGTCGGCGCCGCCAGTCGACGCGCTGCCACTCCTCCGGGTCGCTTTGTCCGAAGTCGCGGTACGCGGGCAGTTGGACGTCGACAACGTCGTCCAGGTCCAGGCGCAGCTCCGCGAATGCCTGCCCGGCCCGCCGGATGTCCCGCTCGTCATACATCCAGCGCGCCTTGTGCTTGTAGCAGCGCACGGCTATGTCGCCGAAGAAAACGTGGCCGTGCTGCGCCAGTCCCGGCATGTGGAGGAGCTCGTCAGGGTCCAGCGGCACCGTGGCGCTCTGCGTCAGGTCCGCGAAGAGGGAGCGCGCGTACTCCCGGCTGATCGGCATAAACCGGATAGTGACAGCAGCCACTGACAACGCCCTGCGTGCACAGTTCAGTTCGGCAGAGAGGAGCGGGGGAGCTCCCCTACGCTGTGGTCGTGCGGAACACGAAGGCGTTCAAGGAAGCCGTTGCCCAGACCCTGGCGGAGCTCGCCCACCAGGGCGTGACGCTCGCCCCGGCGACCGTTGAGGACACCATTGAGAAGAACGTCCGCACGGCGGCCGACCGCCTCGGTATCCAGGTGCGGTCGGCCTGGCGGTACTTCGACGCGGCCGCGCTCGCCGCTCGCCTCGCGGACAGCTCGCGCAGCTTCGAGGAGAGCAGCACCCGCAAGGGTGCGGGCCAGGCGCCGATGCCGCCGGTGGACAATCCCGAGCTCGCGCTGATCCTCGCCGGCGTTCCCAACGCCCTCGCGCAGACCGGCGGCGACCTGTACGGCGTCATCGTCAACGTGGCAGTCAACGCCTGGATCGCCGGCCACATCCACGGTGAGGACGGCTGCGACGGGTGCGAGGAAAGCCGCGGACCGTCCGGCCACGACTGGGAAGACCGGATGCGCGTCATCACCGAGATGCAGCCGGACATCAGCAAGTGGTTCGATCGGAACGTGTGGACCCGCGCGGTCAACGACACCGGCTTCACCGTCACCCGCAGCTGATCACCCCATTCCGCCGCGCGGGTCTACTCTTCGCCGTCGAAGCCGTGGTCGAAGCCCTTCAGTACCGGGTCCAGTTCGGCGGCCGCGCTGCACAGAGAGCACAACCGGGTACCGGGCTGCTCTGCGGCGTCCAGCGCCTTGTCCAGAGTCAGCAGCGGTGCCCCGGCGGATGCTTCCTCGCAGTCGACGGCGTGGATGATGCCCCGGCCGGGACCGCGGCCGCCGTTCAGCTTCTGCAGGACCCATCCGGACGGTCGGCGCTCCCCGAGGATCTGCTGCTCCGTCGTCGGCGGTGGCAGCCGGGTCGTGGGGACATTGTTGTATGAGACGCCAGGCACGGGCTTCACATGGCCGGGGGCTTGCACCCACACCACGTACCAGGCGGGCTCCACCTGCCCGGAAGGCGTGTTCTGCCAGGCCGGGACGGCCACCTTGTACAGCCAGGCGCCCTGGACCTGCTGGCGCTCCTGGAGGCGGCCGGTGACCTCCTGGCCGTCGGGGAGAACCACGATGATGGGCGGCGGCTCCGGCTCGGGTGGCGTGTCCGCCACGGCTACGCCGCCTCCTGGCCCTCGCCGTCCTCACGTGCGAGGGCGTGCTTGAGCTGGGAACGGGCATCGAGCCGTTCGGGCCCGGCGACGTCGTTCCAGAAGGCGTGCGTGACGATCGCGGCGGTGAGGTCGCGTTCCCGCTCGCGCAGCGCGGCGACCTCCCGCCGCTCCTGCTCCGACCAGCCCGGCGAGTCCGGGTACGCGCGGGAGGTGGCGAGCCAGTAGCCCTCGGGGCGCTGCCAGGCCTCCATCGGTTCGACGGAGTACGGCAGCCGCTCGTACAGGGCGGTGAGGTCGGCCCGCACCTGGGTGAGTGCCTGCTGCGCTGCGATGAGGTCGCCGGGGTAGTCGTACGTTGTCGCCACGGCCCCAACAGTAGTTCGAGCCGGCGGCCGTCCAGTCCGTACGACGCGGCGGCACCGCGCGCCCGGCAGCTGCTGCCGATGACGGCTCAGGGCTGGTCGGGCGGGGTGTCCTGCAAGTACCAGCCGTGGACAGCCATGCACTCCCTCGTCCACTCCATCAGCAGGTGGGAGCCCTCCTGGACGCGACTCTCGTCATGACCGCCACGGTCGGCGAACCACTGCACGAGAAGGCCGGCCGCCGGGCGGTCCACGTCGCCGGTGTCGCACACCGGGCACAGCTCCAGGTGGATCGGCCGCCCGTGTTTGTCGTTCTGCGGCGCCACCCCACTCATGATGAGGTCGCCCCGGCAGCGTGAACACTGCGGTAGCCGGTCGGAGAACCTGAGCAGCTCCATGGCCAGTCCCCTTGCTCTGGACGTGGCCCTCCACCCAAGACCCGCTGATCGACGCCGTCAACCCCACCCGCGATGGTGGGGCACCGGCCGCGGAATCTGTCCACAGGGCAACGGGTGTCTGCTGCAGGAATGATCGACAGCAACGACACACAGCCGCTGGCCCCGCGCCGCAACAGGGTCCTGGACGCCCTCAAGCGGGCGGAGCGCAAGGTGTTCACCCGGCCCGCGCCGAAATCCGCGAAGGCCCAGATTGAATTCCTCTACACGCGCGCCAAGAAGTCCACGAAGGCCCTCGCCGAACAACTGGGCGTCTCGTCTCGCACCGTGCAGCGCTACCGCGCCGGACAGCAGACGAAGCCTCAGAAAAAGCTCCACGCGGCCCTGGTTGAGGAGACCGAATCCCAGTGGCAACCGCAGGTCAGGGCACAGGCGCGGGAGCGAGCGGCGACCTCCAGCGGCATGATGGTGGAGGTGACGGCCTACTTCGGATTCACCTGCACGGGCAGCTCGGACGACGGCCGCGAGCGCACCATCACCACGCCGATCTCGCCCACCTACGCCGCGCAGATCCTCCAGCTCCAGGAGGCCGGTGCGACAGAGGAAGACCTGCATCCGATCGTCGCTGAGGCCATCACCGAGTCGTATTTCACGGAGTGGGGCACCCGCGCCGACGGCCTCCGAGCAGATTTCACGCACGTGCGGTCGATAGATTTTGAGTTCTGACCACCCGGAATTCAGGGCCTGCTATAAACCTTATTCGCGGGCCGTCGCACAGCGCTCTGGCGGCGGTCCGCTCCGAATCCGCACCACGAATGCGAGGCCGAAGATGACCACGCCCCGGCGCACCTTGCGCCGACCGCTCGCCCCGCTGGCCGCGCCCCGTGAGCCGGTCGACCCCGCCCACATCGGACGGCGTGTGGTGCGCCGCCGCGCGAAGGGGATGGACGCGGGCGCCGTCGCGCAGGCCCTCGAGGACGCCCGGTTCGACGCGCGGCACGAGCACCTCGCCGACGACGAACGCGGCCGGGCGGAGCTCGCTGAGTGGGAGCGCATCGACCAGCTGCTCGCCGACGCGGCCCCGAACACCGTCTACGACCCGGACGCCGACCCGCGCGTCCAGGAGGAGCTCGCCGCCAAAGCCGCGGCCGCCGCCGCCCGGGAAGCCGAGCTGCGCGAAGCCGCCCGGGTCGGGCCCGCGCCGGTGAGCTCCAGGCGCTGCGCGAGCTCGGCACGCTGGAGCAGACCGAGCCCCGCGAGGGCGACGAAGCCGCCCGGGACGAACTCACCCGGCGGACCGGCTTGTACGTGCAGAAGGACGTCGACGCGTGGCTCGCCCACGTCCTGGCCGCGCACCGCGGGCACTACGCGGATCCGGCCGCCCGCGCAGCCGCCGCCGATCTGCTGCCGACGCATCTGCTCGCCACGCATCTGCTCGCCCACGCCGCACTGCTCACCGAACTCACCCACCTCGCGCTGGGCGCCGGCGTCGACCAGCTGGCGTTCGATGTGACAAGCCCTGTGAGGGCTGAAGCCAGAAATGCCCGGTTCACCCTGTTTACCTGTGAGCCTATGAGGCCGTTTCCCCAGGCAGACGCGTTTCCGGGAGGCGATCTGTAACCCTGTGACATCACGGGGAGCTGCGCGCCTCCGTGTCCTCTGACACCGAACTTGGACCGTTTGCCAGGGAAGTCGGACAGCCGCTACGCATGGCGCGTACCTCTGCGCCCCCGCACCATGGAAGAGGTGGCGAGAGGATGTGAACGTCATGGGGTCGTGTGGCCATCTCGCAACGAGGCTGGACAAGTACATGTTGCGAGACGCGATAAGTCACGAGGAAGACTTGCGGAAGATTCCACCGCTAGATCCCGAGATTCTGCGGGGGCGCCTACTTGTCACCTATCTATTCCCGGGCGAGGAGAGGGACTTTCGGAAGGGGATGGAGGGTGAAGTTTATGCGACAATCACCCCCTACAGCCCAGAGGATGCCGCTCGCCTACTACAGCTTCCGCAACCCAAAAAGCTACGCAAGTACGTGGCACTCATTGATCCGCAAGAGGTTCCCGTGATTCGCGGACCGCGGCTCCATGAGGCCGGGGGGATTGAATTCCTTCTTTCGGAGGGCGTGCCCGCTAGAGCCGTGCAACACCAAAGCGAGTGGGAGGTGCAATGACTCTCCTCTATCGAGCACAGGACGATGAAGTGCAGAGCGCCGTCTCCAAGGCCGTGGAGCACGCCGTCAAGAATCATGGTGTGGGGAACTGGGGTGTGCATGTGGCAGGAGCGTTCCGCCATGGAGCTAGGGAGTGGGTGATTAGAGAAGGCGAGCAAGGCGAGGAATCGAAAGAGGTGTCCGTGTCTGTCATAATGACAGACGGCGAAGCCGCATTCTGGGAGATTCGGGGAATTTGGCGCCGACCTGGACAAGCAGCGGAAATAAAAGTCCTCAACGAAGGTGAAGATGACGTTGTCCGCAGCCCGGATCGCTTCGACCCGATTATCGTCGATGCTCTGCGAAAGATGGAAGCTTGATGCATTGGTCAGGCGATATGCCGAGCCGTTCCTTCCTCCGTGCTCGGTAGCGTTTCATCCGGCAGGAAGCCGAGCACGTCAGGCGACTCTGGGACCTCCGTTCGGGAAGCAGGATTCCGCAGACCAGGCAGTCGGCGGGCTGCTGGCGTGGAGGAGCGACAGCGACTGACCGCGGCAGGCCACGATCGCGTCGTCGGTTCATGTAGGCCCAGTAGCTGCACTCTTTCGAGCAGCAGGGCTTGTGCGCCGGCCCCGAGAGGATCGGCGCTTCACATGCGCGACAGGCCCGGACGACAGGAGCGGGTGGGGCGGCCTTGCGTTGCCATCGCGTGCGCAGGGCGTCCTTGGTGCAGGTTTCAGTCTCCTGGTCGTCTTCCATCTCGCCGATCATGCGGTCGAGGTTGTCGGCGACCTGCTGGTTCATCTCGGTCATGCGGCTGTGACCGCAGCTCTTGGCGTTGTCGATCAACGTCAGGGTGCGGGTGCGCTGTTCGCGGAGCTCCGGCAGAAACTCGGGCCCGGTGAGGAAGACTGGGCAGGTCAGGCAAGCATTGGCGTGCGGGCAGGTCTTCTGAACGGGCAGTCCGCAGTAGCCGTTGGGCAGGGTCTGGGTGGCGATGCCGTAGCTAACGTCCGGGCTGAGCATCGGTGCAGCCCGCGCCGGGGTCGACGCGCTCATCTGCTTCGGCGGATTCCTCGCGTTCATCGGCGTTGATGCGCTCGCGGAGGTGGACCGGCCGCTGCTGGAGCGCTACCTCGCCCACGTGATGTCACAGCCCGGCGGGCACGGCATGAAGAAGACGAGGATCGGTGCGCTCAACCTGTTCTTCCAGAACATCCGGCAGTACGGCCGGGAGGACACCCTGTCCGGCACCGCAGCCTTCTACGTCGGCGACGTCCCGCCGGTCCCCGAGCAAGTCGACCGCCAGCGGAAGTCCCGGACGGGCTCCACCGCCTCGAACGGCGTACTCCACCCCTGGCCCAAGGACTGTCGGCGTCGACGCCCGTGCTCAAGAAAGTCCAGCTCAAAGGCCGATAACGCGGCGTCCCCGTACGCAAGAGCCGGTGCCCCCACCCTGCCCCCAGCCCTCTCGGTCCGACATCACTGGCAGGAACGTAGTGGTTGTCCAACTTCCCTGGCAATCGGTCCATGTTCAGCGTCAGAGGACACTCCGAAAGGTGTCACGCTGACAGAGCGTGAGCGTGACACCGCCCGTCACGCTCCCCCGGAAAAGTGTCACGCCGCCTCGAATATGCCCCTTTATGTCCGCTCCCCGGGGTCCGTGAGCCCCTCCAGGGCGGGATTCGAGGGCGGAGCGTGACACTTTTGAATCATGCCTCGCGCGCACTCATGAGCAGTACAGAACGCACCGCAGATTGACCGTGCAGGTCAGCGCCCTGAAGACCGCCACCCCACCATCAAGCGCGGTTCCTGGGTCCGCCACCAAGAGCGTGCGTATGCTCGCGCACCCCATGGATCTGGGTGACGGCGCCATCTCCGTGAACCTGGCGAAGAAGATCGTCGTTGACGACGTCGGCGGGGCCCCAGCCCCCGCCCCTGGGTCGCCCGGGGGTCGTACAAGGACCGTACCGGGCCTGCACGGACCGTCTTGGTCCACACGGACCGAAACGAGACCTGCAGCTAGCCGGGGAACGGGCAGATCCCTGCTTCTTGCTGTTATCCAGAGTGGTTCGACTCGTTCTCCGACTCAGGCGACGGCGCTTCGGTCCGCTTGCGGGGGGCCCGACGCCGACCCTCCGGGCCTGCCGGCATCCAAACCTCCCTGGAGACGAGCACGATGCCGGAGGCCACCGTCACGGCGACGGTTGGCGAGCATCCCGCGAGGATCAACCCTTCGACAATCGCAGCCACTGTGGCTACGACGAGAAGACGTGTGCGTACTGACATGGCAAGAACCCCTTGAGCGTGGCGGGCTGGTCGGTGTGCCCTCGCACTGGGCCCGTCAAAGCGGAGGAATCTAGGGACACCGGCCCGGCCGCAACAAGGCGCGCCTCGTCTCTGCAGGACCGTGAGCCGTTACCGCCGGTACCGGCCATATACAGCCAGCCCCACGCGGCGATCCGGTGACAGGGTCCCCGGGCTTCCCCCGCTGCGTATCAGGGGGCGGACGACGACGCCGGATGCGCTTTTACGCAGAGGTGGCTCACCCGCTCTGACCTGGTCGGTCAGTCTTCAGCGGCACAAAGCGCCGTCCGTCAGCCTTCGTTGGCAACCGGTCAAGGACCAGCGGCACGGGACAGTAACGACGGCGACGGCCGGTACGTGGTGTGCGACGGCCGATGACCGCCCGTCTCCAGGTCACGGACGGCCAGGCCGTGCCCGGCGTCCCAGCCTGAACAGTCCGGCAGACCTGTGTCATCTGTGTCATCAACCCCCCGTTTCCCCAGGTGGGCATACTCATCTGTGTCACTGTTCAGCTGATCTGTGTCATCGCGCGGGCGGACCCAGCTGGACCCAGCAACCGCCCCAGAACCTGGGTCCCTGGGTCCCCAGACCGGCGTTTTCGCTGGCGGACACGATCAGCAACGGCTGCTGGGTCCACGTGGGTCCTGCACCTTCGTACGGCCGGGTTCGTCCGGAGTGGTCCCCAGGACCGGGGGCGGCCGATACCGTTGGAGCAGACGCCAGTTCCGCCCTCCTGGAGCCCTCGATGAGCGAACAGCCGGCCACCGCCGACCACGCCCGGCAGCAGCTGGAGCCCGCGGCCGCCGACGCGGTGCGCGCATACGCGGCCAGGACCCGCGAGAACGCCGACCAGTTCGCCGCCGTCCTCGAGGACATCGCGGCCAACGGGCTGCCCTCGGTGGAGGACTGCACGCCATGGGAGGAGCTGCGCGAGGCCCACCTCGCCCGGCTCGCTGCCCAGCGCCCGGCCGTCGCCTGATGCCGTCGGTACACGGGCCACGCCGCGCCCGTATCGCCTTCTCCGACTCCGCCGCGAAACAGCTGGAGAACATCACCAGCGAAGCGGAGATCCACGCCCTGGACCGCGCCCTGGTCGTCATCTCCGTCGACCCGGACGTCGGCGAGCCGATCCCCGGCGACACCGCCGGCCCCCAGCTACGCCAGTACGCCGACGAAGTCGAGTCCGTCCGCGTCCTGTACTTCGTCACCGCACTGCGCACCGTCGTGGTCGTCGCGTACATCGAGGTCTAGCCGCCGAAGGAGCCCAAAGGTGCCGTCCGACATCAACCAGCTCACCGCCGGCCGACAGCTCACCGGGCTCCGCCAGGTGCTGGACTGCCCCGCCACGCCGACCACGCTCCGGCAGGGCCCCGCCGCCGCGCCGGGGGAGCCGCCGGACTGGCTCGCACTCCTGTGCCCCGCCCATTCCGGTGCCCTGCCCGGGTGGCCGGGCACCGCCGCCGACACCGACGGACTGCGCCTGTCCTGCGGATCCGTCCTGGACTACCGGTCGGCCGAGCAGCTGCTCCAGTCGCACGCCGACCTGTGGCTGACGCCCCTGACCGGGGTGGACCCGAAGACGTACGCCGGGGTCTGGCCCGACGTCCTGGACCAGGCCGACCGCGTACTGCGCGCCCGCCTGGGCGAAGACACCGGCGACGGAGACGAGACGCTGCACAGCCTCGCGATGATGCTTGAGATGGCCTCCAGGAACGCAGCCGAGGGCAACCTGTACCAGGCGACCGTTCCCTTGGCCTACTGCGAGACCCTCGCCCAGCGCCTGTAGCCGAGGCTCTTGCACCATCAGCCGACTGCCGCCTCTGGGTCGCAGCTGGTACTGCGCCACTGGCTCCCGCCGGGCCCGGCCCGAGGACGGCCGTTGCACCCCAATGTAGGTAAGTACTTGTAGTACCTACCTGCGGGTTGTCTCTCCTTCCCCCCTGAGAGCAGAGCTCGCAGCGCGGGAACCGATCATCTGCCCTCGCCCGTGACGACAACCGCCGGTGCCCGGCGCGCATGATCCTTCCCGGCCCTCTACGGCCGCCTGCGGCGTTCTGAGGCCCTCCAGGCTCCCCGAGCGGCGATCAAGGCCGCCAGAGGCGCTCACAGAGCCGTACAGCGCCTCTAGGGGTCGGAGGTGCCGCTGATCCCCTTGGAGCGGCTCCACGATCGTCTCGCCACCGTCGTCGTCTCCCGTGGCTCCCGGCTCTCCCCGGACCGAGCTCTGCTCTCAGGGAGAAGGGATTACCTACCCGCACAGAACCGCTATCTGTACTAACCACCATTGGGGTGCAACGCCGGTGTCGATCGGCCCCGTCGTCGCCGGGTGCCGGCACTCCAGGTGAAGTCCGCCGTTGCTGCAATCGGATGCACACCGACTGCACGTTGCAGTCCGTTGCACCCTTCCCGGCCTGCACTGTGCAGCGTCCGTTGCGCAACCGGCTGCTGCTCCTGGTGGTGGAGGGTGCAACGCCGGTTGCTGCTCGGGGTCGGGGACTGTGGCACTGTGGCGCAGTAATCGCACGACCCGGACGGCACACGGGTGCTGCACGTGCAGCACGCCCGCCCAGCCGGCGCAGCAGCTGCTCGCTGCACGGCCTCGCTGCAGGCAGTCGGGAGCCCGCTGCTTCGGGGCCAGCAGCAGGGCTGCGGACCCGTCCCGGCAGCTGCATAAGTTCGCAGATCTGCGATGTTCCGCGCGAGATCTATGCACAGCTGCTGCACGCAGCGTGTGCGCCCCGAGCCGTCGTCGGCTGTTCTGCTGCTCCAGAACAAGCCGGTTTACCTGGTGCTACCGCCCGCCCGTTGACAGCCGTCCGACACCGGCCGCGCTGTCCCCGCGTCCACACGCCTGCAGCCTAGGAGCCGAACTCTCGCTCGACTGCAGGGAGCCGGCCAGCTGCGTCCGGGGCGGCTACGCGTTCGCGCCTGCTGCCACCGGTGTGCTGTCGGTCCGGCCGCTGCCGCGCGAGCACGCCCGCAGCGCGCAGCCGAAGAACACGTCGACGTCGACACCAGAGTCCCGGCGGGTGATCTCGTACAGCGCCTTCGTCGCTTCGAAGGCGGCCACGACGGGGAGAGTGGGCTCCTGGTGCGCCTCGGTCTCCACGTCCAGGTGGTGAGCGAAGCCGAAGTGGTGGGTCCGGTCCCGCTCCGCAACCACCACACGCTGGTGCGCCTTGCGGGCCGCCTCGAACCACCGCGCCGCGTCGTCCGTGCCCAGCACGTTGACAACGATCGCAAAGAACGGGGTCACCTGCTCCGCGCTCGCGGGCCAGCTGTCGGTGGGCGGCCCGAAGCTGTTGCCCAGCTCCTGGGTGAAGTGGAGGCCGAAGTTGTACGTCACGCCCCCACTCGTACCGCGTCGGCCGGCGCTCGGGCGGGTGGCGCGCGGCACCACCGTCCGGGAACGCTCGTGCGGGCTGCCCTGCCTGCGGTTTCCCCAGGAGGGGGACGGTGTACGCACGGAAGCGGCGCCGCACGGGGTGCAACGCCGCTTCCAGGAGACAGGGTCAGGTTCGCCGGCGGGCAGCGAGGTCGATCGGCGGCTCCAGCCGCCTCTGCCTCTCGGCTGCCTTCGCTTGCTTCTCCTCCTCGTACGCCTCGATCTGCTGCTCGTAGCGCTCTTGGAAGTCCGGGTGGTCGAAGCGGTCGTCGTCGTCCATCGCACCGATGGCCTGGAGCTGTTCGGCGGGCGTACGGAATCCGGCGATCAGCGGGCTGAGGCGGTAGGCGCCGTTGCCTTCCTTCCAGACCATCCGTGCGAAGCCGAGGTGCTGGAGCGCGCGGGTCACCTTGGGTCGGGTGATGCCGAGTTCGGCGGCGAGGGTGCCATGGGTGACCAGGCAGCGCCCGCCGGGCTCCTGGCGGCCTAGGAGGTGGAGCAGCACCGGGTAAGAGGCCGGCGGCATGCCGCGCGGAGCGAACACGAGGGCGTTGTTGGCCGTCCAGACGTACTCGGGGGCCGCGGGCTCCACAGCGATCGTCATGACGTCCCATCCTCCTCAGCGCGGGCTTGGGCACGCGCCTTGTCTTCCCGGAGCGGCTTCTCCGCCGGCTTCGGGAGCTGCCGCAGTTCCCTGAACACCTCGGGTAGATCCGGATTGTCCTCGATGGCGTCCAGCAGCGACAGCTGATCCACCTTCAGTGTCCCTTGCGTCCGCATACCCGGCCTCGGCTCCACCGGCACCCTGCCGCCGCGCAACGACAGCCGCGGGTGCAACTGGTAGAGCCCGGCCTTGACCTTGGCAGTGACTCCGAGGTTCCCGGTGTCCTTCAGCGACCGTGAAATCTGCGACTGCTTGACCTTCAGCAACCCGGCCAGCTTGCTCTGGGTCGCCTCGACAGTCCCGCCGGGCTTCTGGATCCCCATCATCCGGATGATCAGCCGCAGCGTCACGATGTCGTCACGGTAGTAGTCCGACAGCCAGCACAGGAACTCCTGGCTGTCCATGACGAAGTCCTCGCCCAGGAAGCCATCGCTGGTGACGGGCGGCTCAACGCTGGCCCGGTAGCCGTCCGGCAGGTTGACCACATTGGTGCGCCGAAGGGCCCCCGGCGCCCGGAACGCACTGGGCGGCGGAGGCGGCGGAGCTCCGGGCGAGGCCGGCCTCCGGCGCGGCTGCTGCTGGGGCTGTGCAGTCATCGCGGGGGTCCGCTCCTCAAGATCAGTAGGGCCAGGCAACGGCAGCATACGCGATTGTCCCCCTGGTGCACTTTCGTGTCCCCCAGCTGCACTTTCGGCGTGTCGTTATCACCCGGGGGTGATTTCTCCCCCCTGCCGACCCGCGGGCGACCGCGACGACCGCCCCACCTCGAATGTCCCCCCAGTGCACAAGCTGCCCGACCCGGCACCACGCCACCCATCCGCACAATGTCCCCCAGGTGCACAAACCGACGTGGTTTTATAACCCCGGGGCGATAACTGGCCCCTCGATTTATCACCCCGGGGTGATACCCCCAGCGGCACCAAAACGCCCTGACCTGGAGCGATGCGGAATCTCGTTCCCCCTCTAGAGCGTGTGCGCGCGTGATACCTGATCTTGCAGCTCTGATCAACCACCGACACACCACGGCGCTTTGGAGGAAGCAGCTGGCAGCGGCGGGTGCGTCGCCGTGGCCAACCAGCGGACCGTGTGGGGCCGGCCTCTGTGGCTGAGCTCGCTTCGCGTGCGGCACCGCGCCCGGGTGCGGGTCGTGGACAGCAGCAGCGGCTCTGAGTCTCGGGTGGTGCCGGCCGTGACGCTCACAAGCGAGGAAGCGCGGCCGGTGCCGGTGGGCGGTTCCGCCACCCGGCCCCGGGGGCCGTTCGGCTCCGGTACCTCCGCACCCCGGAATTCAAGCTTTCCGATATCTGAGGTCCCGTTCTGTGGCTCGGGTCCGCAGCTTCCCAATTCGTTATTCCTCGGGTGAGTGGGTGAACCGAATTCCGTCGCTGACCATCCATCAAAAGGTGCGTCCCGTCCGGGTGGGTTGGGGGGTGTCCCGTGTTTCCGCCAACGGTACATGCTGCATCAACCTGAGGCACGCGCTATACTGAAACCCACACGAACGAGCGACCCCCACCCCCTTGTAGCCAGCCCGGCCCGCGCCAGCGGGCCTCAAGGTTCTGGAGGCGCAGCCGGAAGGACCGTCAGGCGGGGGAGCGCAGCGGACCCGCCGGGAGCGCCCCGCGCTCCCCCAACTCCCGCACTGGAGACCCCACTAGCCGCACCTGACACCCCCTCAGCCGAGGGCGCGCACCGCGCGGCCCGCCGCGCCGCATCGCGGCCGGCCCCACCGGATCCTGGAGCGCAGCGAAGGGATCCGCCCACGCATCGCGTGGGCAGCGGGAGCGCAGCGACCGCCCCCCTTGCACATCGCGCAGCGATGTGGTACCCGCTCCGCGGG